>PXBU01000370.1 GCA_003566795.1 Puniceicoccaceae bacterium
GAATACACCCTGGCACGCACCCTCCACACCCAGGATAAAGTGGCATTGCTCGAACGGTAGTTGCCGGGCACCAGCATCATGTTTGGCTCCCCCCCAGCGACTCGCCTTGGGCTCATCTCTTTAGCCGCTGCCTCCAGCCTTCTCTCGGCGGATGTTATCCGCAGCGAGCGGGTCTGGCAAAGCGCGGACGGTCGGGAGATTAGGGCGAGCGTCCTTGCGCTGGATCCTGAAGCTGAAACGGTCAAAATGCGACGCAGTGACGGCCTTGAATTTAGCATTGGCTTTGACCAATTCGCGACTACTGACCAGCAGCTACTCTCGGATGCAGCCGAAAAAAAGGCGCAGGCGGAGTCTGAAGCAATTCAGGAGGACGCCCCCAATGCAGACCAAGCGAGGGCCGAGCCGCTCCCCAACCGCCACGAACTGCGCCGGGTGCCGATGGTCCGGCAAAAGGGCAATTTCTGCGTGCCCGCCTCGGCTGCCATGATCGCTGGCTTCCACGGGATCGATACCGACCAGGACCAGATTGCCTACCTCTCCTCCGCTCAATCGATCAGCCATCAGGGCACTTCGCCTCGCGACATGTTGCTGGCGATGGAAAAACTCGGCTTTGATGGGGAAATCCTCTACTGGCGGGAAGCCGGAGAGTTTGATTCGACGATATTGCCCGCCATCAGGAGGACCTTGGTCGATAGCGGACCAATTTATATCTCGTTTCGCCCCGGCGTTTTTGGAGACATGGGGCACGGGTGTGTCATCATCGGCTACGATGACCGCCGGGAAGAACTCCGCTTCCACAACCCGTGGGGAAATGTCTTCACGAAAAAATACGATGTCGTCGCCGAGGAGGCACGCGGTCTGGTGCTGTTCGAAGCGCCGCAACCGGCCCCGATCGCCAGTGAGGAATTCATTGAGCGCATGCAGGAGATGCTGCCGAAGTTTGATGGCGGGTCCTTCACCGACCTGCCCGGAATTCTCGCCCGGCATGGACAAAAGCATAACTTCATCTGGTGCAGTCGGCACGATGCGCGCAACGACAGAAGGTTTGCAGTCGATACCGCCCGCGCTGACGGGCGCAAAATTCTCGGCCTCGCCTTTCACCGTAATCCGGCCGTCCTGCTGCCATGGAGCGAGAACGGCGAGACCCAAAAATATCTTTTTGTCACCCGACCGCCGGAGGGCGGTGCCAGTTTTATGGTGCGCGAAATTAATTCAGCGGGTTGGTCAGAGCCGGAGCTCTTGCCCCTCGGCCGCCTGACCCGCCACTGGCCGACACGTATCGAAAGCGATGACCCGGAAAAATTTATTTGGGAACTGCCCATGATCGAGTTGCATCCGGACGATTGATCCCAAACAGTCGGGGCATGAAGTTATTGGATTCGCTGGAAAAACGCTTTGGCCATCTCGCCGTATCGAACGTGATCGTCGTGCTGATCGGGGCCCAGTTGTTTATGTATGCGGCGATCATCGCCGGTCGATTCGACTTGGAATCGATCGTATTGATTCCAAAAGCAGTCTTCGGCGGTGAGTGGTGGCGACTCTTTTCCTTCCTGATCGCGCCGCCCTACTTGGCCACCACTTTGTTTCAGGCACTTTTCCTCGCCTTCTTTTGGTATATTTTATACTTCACCAGCCAGTCGCTGGAGGAGGCCTGGGGCGTCTTTCGATTCAACGTTTACCTGCTTACGACGATTGTCTTTGCACTTCTGGGAGCCTTCATCGGACAGCTGATTTCGCCCGCGAGTCTGGTGGTTGGCTCGACCACTTTTCTTTACTACAGCATCTTTTTTGCCTTCGCCACGCTCAATCCGAACATTCAATTCATGCTGTTCCTGGTCATTCCGATGAAGGTCAAATGGCTGGCTTGGGTCGCATTCGGCTTTGGCGTGCTCTACTTCCTGGCACTTCCGAGCATCGGGCAGCGGCTCGCCTTCGCCGCGCCCTTCTTGTGCTACGTATTGTTTTTCAAGGATGCCCTCGCGCGGTCCCTTGAGGCTAAAAAACGCCGTGCTACCTACGAGGCTGAGCGTCGCGAGGCGGCCGATGCCGCACTCCATATCTGCGCCACCTGCGGTGCCAGTGACAAAACGCACCCGGAGCGCGACTTCCGCTACAAAACGACAGAGGGCGATGCTGTCTGCATTTGCGAAGCCTGCCGCGAGCAATCTTAGCGACCGTTAAACGCCCCCCAGGGCTTTTCATTTGGGATCAGAAGTCGTTAATTTCCTGTGCCTTTTCTCAAATCTTAAATTCTCAATCTCAAATGCATTTTCATGCGGCGCTCAGCCGCAAAATGAAAATGCCCTGGCGACCGCCCCGGTCGCCGGAATATTGTCTTGAAGCGTGGACACCGCCAGACAAGTTTCTCCTGCTTTTATCCTTATGAAGACATTTAAATTCGCAGTTCTTCCCGGCGATGGTATCGGGCCCGAAGTCATGGAGGTCGCCCTCGCGGTACTCAAAGCCGCTGGTGAGAAATTTGACTTCGCCATCGAATATGAGAGCGCCGATATCGGTGGGATCGCCATCGACAATCATGGCACCGCATTCCCGGATAGCACCCGGGCGGTCTGCGATGCGTCTGAGGCCATCCTGTTCGGCTCGGTCGGCGGCCCCAAGTGGGAGTCGCTGCCACCGAAAGAACAGCCCGAGCGCGCTGCCCTGCTCCCAATTCGCAAGGCCTACTCGCTCTACGCCAACGTGCGCCCCGGCCTGCTCTACCCGCAACTGACCGAGGCCTCGCCGCTCAAAAAGGAGCGTATCCCGAACGGGATCGATATCGTCTGCATCCGTGAGTTGACCTGTGGCATCTACTTCGGCCAGCCCAAATCCACCACCACCCTGGAAAATGGCGAGCAGCGCGCCATCGATACCATGGTCTATCAGACCAGCGAGATCGAGCGTATCGCCCAGGTCGCCATCGAGACCGCCATGGCGCGCGGCCGCCGGGTCTGCTCGGTGGACAAGGCTAATGTCCTCGAGACTTCCGTCCTCTGGCGCAAGGTGGTGACGGAGTATTTCCAGCAAAACGCTCCCGCGATCGAACTGAGCCACATGTATGTCGACAATGCCGCCATGCAGCTGGCGCGCGACCCAAACCAGTTCGACGTGCTCTTTACCGAGAACATGTTTGGCGATATCCTCTCGGACGAGATGGGTGTCATCTGCGGTTCACTCGGCATGCTGGCATCTGCCAGCCTGGGCGCAGAAAAGAACAGCCTCGGCTTCCCCTTCGGGCTCTACGAGCCTTCCGGCGGCACCGCCCCCGATATCGCTGGCAAAGGTATCGCCAACCCATGTGCCCAAATCCTCTCCGCCGCACTCATGCTCCGCTACAGCTTCGGCGAACTCGAAGCCGCCGCCGCCATCGAAGCCGCCGTCGAAAAAGCCGTCACCTCCGGCACCCGCACCGGCGACATCGCCTTCGGCCTCGACCCCGTCAGCACAAAAGCCATGGGCGACGCGGTGCTCGATCAGCTCTGAGGAACATCGAACATTGAACGTCCAACGCTGAACGTCGAATGACCTACGGGCAGAAAAATTCCGAATGGGATGAACTGATCGTCGAAGAGGGACGTTCGATGTACGATTTGGAAGAGCGCTTGCTGGAATTCTCCGCCCGAATCATCCGACTCACTCGTAAAATTGAAAAGTCTGAGGTTGGCAGTCATGTCACGAAACAAATTCTGCGGTCGGCTACCTCGCCTCTGGCTAACCACGGGGAA
>PXBU01000227.1 GCA_003566795.1 Puniceicoccaceae bacterium
GCGCATGGAGGGCATCGAAGTTGTCGATCGGCAGACGCTGGGGGTGGACCAGGTTCTCGGTTGCGAACGAGGCCAGGATATCGAGGTGTCCGCGGTGCGGCTGGGCGAGCGAGATATTGCGGATGATGGTCACCTTACCCAGCACATCCCGGTCGGCGTCGCGTTTGTTCTGGCGACGGTTGATCACCGCGATCGAGAGGAGCGGCTCATCGTTCTCGGTATGTTTGATCAGCACCATCACGGGAGTCGGGAAGAGCCGGTTGATCTGGCGGGTGATATCAGAGAGGGCAGTGCGGCTGTAGTCGCTACCCGACAGCTCAATGGCGAAGAAGAGGTAGGACTGGAGGAGGCCGGGCTTCAGCTCGCTGGCGTCGAAGAGGCTGGACTGCCCGCCCAGTTCGTCGTCGGTCAATTGAAAGAGGATGTCGGCGCGGGTCCACTCGGCGAGTTTGGCTTTTTCCGGATGGAGCTGTGTGCCGGTGTTGGCCTCGGCCATCTCCACGAACCGGGCGGGATCGCTCCCCGGGATCGGCATGGTCTTCTCGCTGGCATAACCGAGGGTTTTAAGCAGGTCGAGATGGCCGGAACGGAAGTCGGCGGCCTGCCCTTCGACGGGGCTCAGGGCCTGTAGCGCGGACTGGATGGAGGATTGGAGGTGGGTGGGCATGAAAATCAATGTCGGATGGCGAATGAGTAATGACGGATGTTGGGTGTGCTATTGCTTGGCGATCAGCTGAGAATCCTGAGGGTTTTATTGTGTATTTTTATAAAGACCTGAATTATATGGCGGAATTTTTAATAATGTATCTCGTTTATATTGAACGGTTTGCTTCAATATAGGCATATTTCTGAAGGAATTCATTATGTTAAAGACGATTTATATGGCGCACTTTCGCACAAATAATAGCCGCCTCCTCGACCGCGCTTGCCAGTGCTCTTAATTTGATTGGCGGTAATCAGTGCATTGAGCGCCGAGCGGAGTTTGGATGCCGGAATTTCCTTACCAACACGCGCATGAATCTCTCCGAAGGCGGTCGGCCTGGAAGCATTGGGTCCGTGAGTTGAGACATCTTCCAACGCAAGTTCTCTGAGTCGGTGAGGTGCAATGGCTTTTAAGGTAGTGGGTCCTTTGAAATCCTGCGCCCGAAGAATTTTAGGATTCACACGGTATTCCGTAGCTCGTGTCCGTCCGCGGGAGAGGACGATCTCTTCATCCATTAATTTTCCGATCCAGCTTCGCAGGCGCGTGCCTTCCTCGACTGCGAGCAGGCGTGCAAACTCCAGAGCAGTAAGGCTGCCATGTTGGGCAATCATGCCCAGGCTGATACGTTCGCGCTGGGTGAGTTGATACGATGCATCCACACGCGCAATCAGGTCGATGATTTCGGGGCGGATAATGCGACGATCGACTGACACGACGACGCGGTCATACTCTTCACGGACCTCTGGAACCTGTCTCGCTTGCGATAGAAGCACCTCATAAATCGTGTCGTATCCCGAGCCCTCTTTCTCCATCAGTCCTAATGCATAAAAGAGTTCGGCAAGGTGTCGATTTCGCGCAACGCGCTGATGAAGTATGTTATGAGGGGTGACTCCTATGGGCAGGAGGCCGGGATTATGGATTTCGAGGTGATCGGGGTAGAGGTTGATGAAAATATCCCCGCGCGTCGTATAGGGGCGGTGCACGAGTGCATTGGCGAGGAGTTCCCGAACAACCACTTCATCGTAATGAGGGACTGTGTCGCGGAACAAGCCATTCGGAATTTCGGTATATTCCATCCAGTCTGGAATATCCTTCCAGACAGCTTCGATGAGTTCTTTCGGGTTTAGGAACCCATCCGTCCACGTTTTTTTAGAAACTTTCTGCTCTCTAGCGTCATACTTTATGAATTGGATCGCTGGCGGATAGAGCAATCGTTTGCGGTCCTGTTGCTCGCCGATCCAAAGGATGCCCAGATTGGTCATGGTCTGGTTTTCATCGAGCAATGAGAAATGTTGGAGCAGCTCAACGTCGTCTTTCTCTTTAATAAAGTCACTGACACGCTTGGAAGCCCTAAGATCCTGCAGCAGCTTAACCCGCTGCATTGCATTTGCATTGGCGTAGGGCACTCGCGCAGTCGTCTGAAGTTCCCACACATAGGCGTCCCGCTCCCCGGCTAGGCGGACCAACTCATCCGGCATGACAGGCTTGCTCTCGTCAGAAACGCGCATGAAATAGCGTCCATCGCTCGTGGCGGCGACGCTTTGACGACTGTGAAAAACCCGAAGGACCAGTGTATCACCTCCATTTTGAGCAGTCTTTTTCTGAGCAGCAACGGCCACATTCAAGCTGCGATTGCCGATCCCCTTCTGGAGCTTCTCACCAAGGTCTTCGGGTATCCTCTGATTCGGTGGAGGCAACTCTTGGTCATCTTCGATTCCGAAAACCAACTCCCCACCTCTCGCATTGGCAAAAGCGACACAGTGCTTAACGATTTTATCCCAGTCCCACTTCGCTGGTTCGGCAGCGAAGCTGAGAAGGGACTTTTTGTCGTATGTTGTGTTTTCTTCCATCTTAGGTGATCAATTTAACCGAATGGATCAGAAGGTCGCGGTCTGCCACTAAACCAGGCCCAAGTAGACGATCCGCTTGAGCTTCGAAGTCTACACGGCAAAACTTATTTGATTCTGCACCAGGACGGCTTCCCTTATTAATCGTTCCCGAATATGTTTGAACTTTCCGGCCTTTTCGAATTGTTTTCTGGTAATCCGCTAAGCGGAGGTGGATCGCCCGCATGGGCGAGCGTAAGGGGGTCTCTTCGGAGGCTCCCTTAATTTTTTTGAAAAAATGACGGTGCTCTATCATGCATCACCTCCTTCGCCCATAATCACGAGCCAGGTGAGCAGCTCGTATTCGTTTTCGAGTTCGGAGGGGGTCTCTTCAGTAGTGGGTAACTTGCCGTCCCGTCCGGCGAAGAGCGAGGCGGCGGCGCGCTTGGTGAAGGTGTGGGCGATGGATTCGGTGGCCTTGCGGATCAGTTCACTGTAGTGGCTCATGTCGGCCCCGTCTTGAGTCTGCTGGTCGAAGAGGTCGCAGAGCTTTTCCTGAGCAGAGGGCAGCCCGGCAGCGAGGTCGCGGAAGAGATTCAGTGCCTGCTTCGGCTGGGTGAAGCTGAGGCGCACGGTGCCGTCGTCGTGCACGTAAATCAGGTAGTAGCGACCCAGCGGGTTGATGCGCTTCGCGGTGTCGCTGTCCTTGGAAACAGAAGCAGACAGGATTGTCTGCTCTACTCTGTGGCGCAGGCAGAAGACGACACCGGGTTGAGCGATGGGTTGATCGGCCTTCTTGGGGACGACGGCGTAGAGACCCGGCTGAGCGGCTTCGAGCTCGGCTCGGCGGGACTCCAGGAACTGAAGGAGGTCGATGCGAAATTCATCGAGCGAGAAGTCGGCGAGAGTGATGTTATCGTCGAAGTCCTCCAGATCGAGAATCTCGTTCTGCATGCGCTTGAGCTGCGTATTGCGGAAGAGGAGGTCCTTGGAAATCAGTTCCTCGACTTGCTCGGTTTCGAGGAGGTTGTCCTCTTGGGTGGCGGAGAGGTCGACCAGCGCCATGCGGGCTTCGACGCGGTGCTTGACGTTGAGGTAGCGGTCGAGGTCGGCGACAGGCCAGAAGTTGACGAGGTGGACGGACTCGTTGAGCGAACCGATCCGGTCGATCCGGCCAA
>PXBU01000101.1 GCA_003566795.1 Puniceicoccaceae bacterium
CAGCTGGTACATTGAAAATAGCCGAACCTGTTTTTCTTCCTTCCCCATCTACCACTGCCAGTCTTATGAAGGCTATACCTGCTTCTGAATTCAGGTCTGAGGGGGCCACCACGTAGTCTATCCACAGCTCGTCATTCCCTGATGCATCCGCAATCGCTTTGAACAAGACCTGCAGGTCGCCTATGAATGAAGAAGGGATGGACCCGTCGCTCCCAGCTAGTGGAGTAGTGTCTGAGAAGGTACCAGCCATGGATGTGAAGAACATACTCATTCGCGAGTAGCTAACAGCTGTATGTCCTTTGGGATGTAGAGACTTGTCCGTCACCTTCTTGACGAGCTTACCGAGCTCAACATCATAGGTCACATCGCACATCTTATCATGGTCTGAGAAGTATGTGGGGAGCTGAGTATTCTTTACGTATACTAGGTTAGAATCGACTTTAGAGACAGCCGCGTCTCGAGATAGGAAATCTCTTCTCACCACACTGCGCAAAGGTTCCTGACCATCAGCATTCATAACCTGAGATTTGTATGTTAGGTATTTACTCCCATCCACCTTCTCTACATCATACAACTGGTCGATGTTAGCCAGAGCAGAGCCTTTGTATTCAGCGAACAAGGATGTCAGGTTCTTTCCATCTACCCATGCTGTGTCCAGCTGAATGGAGTTGTTCCCGCCTAGGGCAAAGGCATCTCCCTTCCTATTCACAGAAATGGTAATGGAGGAGGAATCTTCTCTTCCTGCCCAATTAGCAACAGAGAGAAGCTTATGTAAAGGTAGTCCCAGTATCAGCTCGTCCAACTCAGGAGGAGGTGAGGTCACACTTACTTTCCCCTCAGCATCCAGAGTGTATAGCATAGCTATGTCGGTTGCGTCTTTGGGTACCTTGCGTACGTGAAGAAGAGGGCAGCCGTTATTGAACTCGATGAACAGAGCTCTGTCGGTAAGTTCCTGTGAGCTCTTATCAACCCAACCCGTCATAAAGGTAAATGCAGAGAGGAGAGAGGTCTGAATGACTACCTCAAAGCCCTCGTCGAAGTTTGTCTGTATAGTTGTCATAAGTATATAATCATTCTCCTTGCGATGTAATGGTATCGTATCTATGATTTGATAGGGAAAAGTGGTTGGTTGGAAGCAGTATCTGCCTTAACCCTTATGGTGATAAAAGCTTATATATATATAAGCTTTTGTCTCTGTTTTCTCATGTCTTTATTATAATCACTATTTATGGTCCTATATGTTCCAAACTTTTTCTTTTTTCTTCATAGGGTTGTTTTTCTTCTTACACAACTGATTCTTCTTATAAGAGGTAATTTCTACATGGTATATATAAACAATGAACTACCATTATACATCCATGAGCTGCGTGGGTTGTTGATGCCGCGGATTGACAATCTCATATCCACACAGCCTGAGCGATACAAAAAGGCTCGGGCATTAGATTTGACACACACTTTTATGAGCTCCCATTGCCGCTCCGTCATGCTGGATGTCATGGTAGAGATTTTTTATTACTTCGATGAGTCCATGGGAAACGAATTCCACGCCGTTCAATTTGACCACTATCTCAAAGATGCACACAAGACCTTTATATACTTCACCGAAGATATCAGTGAGATATCCCGTATGGATCGTGATGTGGTCAATAGCATTGTTGACATGTTTCTTTTGATACTGGGAATTGTACGTTATTTATTCGACGTGGAAATAGGTATAACCGAACCGGTACAGCTATCCACCACCATAGAAAACGACACTCGGTTTAACATGGACAACTCTCCAGAGAGCTTTGCGATACTACTAACCAAGATACTGGATAGGTTGAACAGCTTTTATTACGATACCCGTTCACATTATTTGGCCTTCACCTGCGACACTGGTACATTCTCTAAAAGAAGCTCACCCAGTAATTCAGTGACACATTGTGGGTATCTACTGGCTCATCTGAGTATTACCGATGATACACATTCTGAGTTATACAACATGTCTATGGCCGACATTTCAACAAGGTGCGATGCATGTGGCGTTTGTACCTTCGACCTGCCTACAGAAGAGATGGTGCCAGTCATACTAGATAACTCCGCCTTCGAGCTCGGGGAATCTGTATCCGCAACAAGCTTAATCGATTGGTACAGACTTCTGTTAGATAGAGGGGTTATAAGGGAGAACGGCGGGTATGAATATGTATATGTGCTGCCGGATAAATTAGGCGACGCCGAAGCCACCCTAGAGAATAGTAACCGCTTCTTCGGGGATTTGCTGTCATCGTCATACATGACAGAGTCTGGTAACAACATGGAGATTACCGCCCATTCTCCTATGTACGTTCTGCATAGCTCCTCCTCTTTGCGACCTACCGGAACTTCTGATTACATAAAAGACAAGGTGGACAATCTCAAAAGCATCATCAAGGGCTATGTGCATACACGTGCTAACTGCGACGACGCTGATGCAATTAGGAACCTCTGGGTGGGTTTGCCCATGATGAGGTATACCGAAGAGGAACTGGCGTTCGACATACAGGGAGGTTTCCTACGGGCGGCATTCCTGAACCACATAGGACAAGCTGATAATTGGTGGGATGGGCTGATGTCAGAGGTACGCTCCACTCTGACGAACCTTGAGAAGGACATACTAGCTCACACTAACATCTATTTCCACATACTGGGAGTGGTGTCACCCGTGGAGTACAGCCGCCTCTCTTGTAATGGAAAAAAGAAGGTGAGAAGCCTTGACACCTCTTTCCCTTTTTCCACAGCTGTGAAGTCAAACAGAATGGCAGCTTATCTTGAGAACTCACAAGATGTACTATCGCAGATTCCAAGTAAGCCATGGCATCTAGGTGCCAAAGTCCGCGGCAGTGATGAGAAACCTTTCACGATGAGTCTACGCTCCCTCATCCATGCGCAGGAAGACCAACGTGCCAAGTCCCTGAGCTTCGCCTCTTACCAGCTCGAGCTGTGGGTGAATGTGCTCAAGAAGATGGCCATCAACCAACGACTATTTGAAGAGTGGGTTGCAGACATCTGGGATGATTCTTATACAGAACCGGAACATCGGTAGAAGGAGAAACAATGGAACGTGTATTGAAGAGAGGGGAATTACCCTTAGATAAGAATGAGAAAGTCGCGCTGAGCCTCTCAGGTGGGTTGGACAGTGTAACCCTGTTACACTATCTGGTCGACCATGTTGGGCCTGAGAACGTGTATGCAATTTCTTTTGATTACAACCAACGACATGACTATGAGCTCATGTGCGCAGCTAAACAGGTGGAGCTTGCCGGACTGCCTGAAAACAATTATCAAGTAGTGGATGTCTCATTCATGGGTGACATTGCCAAGAACATTTCAGCAATGGTCAGAAGTGACCTGAAGATACCTTCCGTGCAACAAGCTATTGGTGACCCTCAACCTGCCTCCTACATGCCATTCCGCAATCTCATCTTCTCATCGCTGGTTGCTGCCTTCGCAGAAAGTAATGGAGTGAATAACGTAGCTCTAGGTATCCAGAGAGTGGACCAGCTCGGCTATTGGGATACGACATCGGAGTTTGTGAATACACTTCAGAAGGTATTTGACCTCAACCGAAAGAACAGAGTTCGTATGATAACCCCTTTTGTAGAAGCATCCAAGACAGATGAGATTTTGCTGGGCCACGAGCTCGGTGTCAATTACAAACTGACATGGACATGTTACAACGGGCC
>PXBU01000258.1 GCA_003566795.1 Puniceicoccaceae bacterium
CGAAGTGGAGTGCCGCCGCGACCAGCATCAGGCTGGCACCGAAGGCACCAGCTTTGGTCGCCGCATGCAGGCGCATGTAGAAATCCGGCAGGCGGATGACGCCCAGCCCGGCAATGAAGGCAAAGAACGCACCGGCGACTAAAAATATTGCCACAATCCAACTCATTGCTCTCCTCCTTTTCCGAGATAACGGGCAAAGGCAATCGTGCCAATAAAGCTCACCAGCGCGATCGCCACGGCGGCATCCAGCAGGGCCTCCTGATCAAAATAAATTGCAAAAAAGATAATCGCGCACAGGCAGATCCCGCCGATCAAATCCAGCGCCACCACCCGGTCGAAAGACGAGGGCCCGCGCAGGATGCGGAACAGAGCCAGGAAAAATGCCGCCAGAATGAACAGCGACGCAACCAGCGTCCCAAGCGCAAGCGGTAGATCCATTTCGTTAAAAGACATCGCGCACCCGCTTTCCGTAGTTGTTCTCCAGTTCCGAAGCCAGTGCCTGCAGGTCTTCGTCGATATACATCGCGTGGATGTAGAGCCGCTTGTAATCGTCGGTAAAGCTCAGGCCCAAGGTTCCGGGAGTCATGGTAATCAGATTCGCCATGAACAACAGCTGCCGGTCCGACATCCCTTCCACACTGATTGAGAGGATCGCGGGCGTCATGTGGTGACGCGGTGTCATCACATCGTGAGCAACCCGCACGTTGGCTTTGACCACCTCTTTGATGTAAAAGAGCAAAAAGAAAATAAATGCGACCACACGCTTCATGGCAGATCCTCCCCCCCGTCAAGCAATACCGCAGAGATGTATTCCTGCGGGTTCATTAGCTGGTCCGCCGCCCGCTGGGAAAACTCAAACAACGGCTCGCCAAATAAACCAATCGCCACTGTCAGAGCCGCCATCACCGCAATCGGGATGACCATGTATGCCAACGAGCCCATATTCTCCTTGGCGGCGGCTGGTTGGCCCTCGGGCTGGGCTTTCCAGAATGCCTCGGCCCAGATTTTTGTCATTGAGTAAAGCGTCATCACCCCCACCAGCAGAGCAGCGGTCACCGCCACCCAGCTCCCGACATCCAAGCCGGCCTTCACCACCCCGAGCTTGGCCCAGAAACCGGAGAGCGGCGGAATTCCCGCCAGCGAGAAAGCCGGGAAGAAAAAGAGCAAAGCCAACCAGGGCTTCGACTTGGATAGCCCGCCGATCCGCGCCAGATCACCGGTCCCCTGCAGGCGAATGATCAAGCCGCCCACCAGGAACAGGCAGGTCTTCGCGATAATATTGTGCAGCAGATAAAAGATCCCCGCCGCAAGTGCCAGCGGCGTCATGATGGCCAAGCCCAGCACTATGTAGCCTATCTGGCTGATGATGTGGAATGAGAGGATCTTGGTGATATCAAAATGCGAGGCCGCCCCCAAGACGCCGATCACCATCGTCAGCACCGCCAGCACCAGCAGAATCGATTGGAACTCGGGGAAGATCGGCTGAAACAACAAAGTATAGGTGCGGTAGAGCGCATACACACCCACCTTGGTTAACAGCGCGGCAAAGATCGCGGAGACCGCAGGCGGCGGCGTATGATAGGAGGCAGGCAGCCAAAAGAAGAAAGGGAACATACCTGCCTTGAGCGAGAAGCCAACGAAGAGCAGCATCGAGCCACTGACCGCCCAGCTCACATCCGGCGAGCCAGCCAGGCTCTGGGCCACATCCGCCATATTGAGCGTGCCGGTCTTGCCGTAAATAATGCCGACTCCAGCCAGGAACAGCATGGAGGAGAAAAGATTCAGGCAAACGTATTTGAGCCCGCCTTCCAGCTCGCTCCGTTCGCCACCCATCGAAAGGAGCACGAAGGAGGCGATCAGCATCACCTCAAACCAGACATAGAGATTGAATAAATCACCCGACAGAAAGGCGCCGTTCACGCCAAAGATCAGAATGAGATAAACTGGAAAAAAGAAGCGTCGCAGGCGGGCCGCATCGATCTCGCTGATGGCGTAGAGAGCCACCAACAAAGTCATCAGCGAAGAAATCGCCACCATCACCGCACTGAAGCGATCCGCCACCATGGAAATACCATATGGCGCCGACCAATCCCCCAACTGCAATACCACGTGCCCCGCACAGTCGACGAGGACCAGCAGATAAGCGGCACCCAAAAAAGTCAAACCTGAGAAAACTACGGCGCCGACCTTCTGAAATGCAAGTGATCGGCTCCCGGAGAGGAGCACGACCGCCCCAATCAGCGGGATAAAAACCGGTAAAAGTATGATAAGCTCGCTCACGTGTCCGTCTTGTTAAATGCATTCATATCATCACTGCCGACCTGCTCGTGGGCGCGGGCCACCAGCGCCAACAAAAACGCCACCAGACCAAAACCAATCACGATAGCGGTCAGCACCATCGCCTGCGGGAGTGGATCGCCAAAGGGCGCGGGCGGGACAGTGCCATCAGCCGGCACCAGTGCCGGGCGCCCACCCAGTAAACCACCCGAGGTGAACACCAGCAAATTGGCTGCCTGCGAGATCAGCATCACACCAATCACCAGTTTCACGATGCTGCGACGCATCAGGCAATACGTGCCTGCACCGAAAAGAACCCCCACCAGGACTGCGATCAAAGCTTCCATAATTTAAACGTCTCCCCCTTCCTCGATATGCCCCAGTTCGGCCAGGCTGAACGTGGTGTGTAGCGTGAAGCCAATAACGGTCAGAAAAACTCCCACGTCGAAAATAAGCGGCGTGCCGAGATGAATGTCGCCCAGCAGCGGCAGGCTAAAAGTCGGCAGCCACAGCCCGGTAAAAAAGGGTGCCCCCTGCAACAGCGCGGGCACACCACTTATTACCGCCAAGCCGAGGCCCCAGGCCATTATGACGACCGGGTCCACCCGCAATACCCGCCGCGCATGCGCCATGTCGTGACCAATGCCCACCAAAATAAATGCCGTCGCCGCCAGCAGCCCCCCAATGAAGCCACCGCCTGGCAAGTTATGCCCCCGATAAAGCACGATGACAGAGAGCACCAGCAGGCACGGAAAGAGAATGCGGGCGGCTTGTGCTAAAATAAAATTGTTCATGAGGACTCCTCCTTGCTGCGTTTTCTGATCCGAGTCCCTGCCAGCGCGGCGATTCCCAGCGCGGCCACCGCCACCACCACAATTTCACCCAGCGTATCCAGCGTGCGGAAATCCACCAGGATGACATTCACCACGTTCTTGCCCTTGGCTTCCGGATAACTCATCTCCGCCAGGCGGTCGGAAATGGGGTGATCAAACTGAATGTGGGTCGCCTTCAAGACCAGCACAGTAATCAACGCACCGAGCGACGAGGCCAGTAACATATCCCGCCGGCGAGTCTTGGCGGGCGACAGATTTTTCAACTTCGGTAGTTTCAGGACAACAAACAGAAAGAGCACCACCGTCAGCGTCTCCACCAGAATTTGAGTAATCGCGAGATCCGGCGCACCGTGGTAGGCGAAGATGAGCGCCATCCCAAAGCCAATCGTGCCCAGCGCCACTAACACCGCCACATAAGTTTGCGCCAGTGCCGCGATCACCGCCGCGATCGCCATGATCACCACCAAGCCCACCATGAAAATGTTGTATTCCCCCAGATCCACGCTGAATGACCAACCATCAAAAGTGGTGATCGCCCAAAGCAGCAGCACCACCGTCACACTCACTACAAAGAA
>PXBU01000137.1 GCA_003566795.1 Puniceicoccaceae bacterium
AAATGTAATTTTATGGCGTTCTCTAAGAACGAGTTGGAGTAGCCGTTACAACCCCAAACCCCAAAAACCCCAAAAACCACTAGACATATGAGAAACAACCACTCCCGACTCCTCAAAACTACCATCACTGCCACCTGCCTCGCGGTGGGCTCGGCGAATGCGGCATCCGTCTTATGGGTCACTGAACACAACGAACTCATCGAGGACTGGAATACCTTATTGACTGGCGCAGGATACACGGTAACCACTTACCTAAACGCTGATGATAATCCAAATCCAGATGCTGTTGGCGCACCCTTCTCGATCAATGATTTGAATTCCTTTGATCTGATTATTGCCGCTGGAAGCAATGACGGTTCAGGTATTTCAGACTTTAGCGACGAGTGGGCGCAAGTCACTGCCCCCTTGATTCACATGGGAGCTTTCGGTGTGAGAAACGATTGGAACTGGTTCACTGCCCATGAAAACCCAGCTGGTACGATATCGACATCCTACGACGCTACAGACCCAATTTTCGGCAGCATTGATCCGACGGTGACTCCACTATTCTCGAGCAACCCAAGAATCACCAATGACGATATCCAAGAAGGCGGCACCATCCTCGCGTCAGATGACAACGGCACCCAAATTGCTCGCTGGAGCGCAGGTCAGGTTGCCGACGGTCCACGCGCATTCTTTGCCGGGCCTGTCGGCAATCAGACTGGCCAGCGCGATCAACTGGCACTGACCGCCGAAGGCCAAACCGTCTTCCTGAACCTTGCCAACGAGTTTTCGGGTATCCCGGAGCCCTCCCCCGCCCTCTTCGGCGGCCTCGCGCTCCTGGTCTTCCTGCGCCGTCGCCGCCGCTAATTACTCGGCGCGCTTGTCGAACAAGCGGTAGATTTTTGATAGCAACGCCTCCTTGCCCGCAAGGAGGCGTTTCTTTTTGGATGCAGGCCAGGGCGTGATGACGACCAGGATTTAGCCCAAATGGCACTCACCCAAACCGACTTCACGTTAAATCGTAATCCTAATCTTAATCGTAATCTTAATCCCAAATAATGATGAAGAGAAGCGTAAGATTAAGAGCGAGAGTGCTTGCATTGGCCGTTCGATCCAAACGCGAAGGCGTTCGGCTACCAGACCACTGTGTAGCCGAAGCCCTTAGGCTTTGGACGATCTGCCCGGGAGGTACGAAACAACTTTCTAAAGTGCAGGTTAAAAGACCGATGGGAAGCTCCACCAGTAGTAGGGCTGCTTCATCGCCCGACCGCGCGCGGAGGGGAGCCAAGAGCGTTGGCTGAGCGGGAGCGTGCTGGGCGGCCTGGAAGTTTTGCGCGTTGAGCGATTACCGCCAGACCTTCGGTCGGGGGATAGAATCACCCCGACTACGTCAACTAATCGGCGACTTCCAATCACTCGTCGAATTTATAGGACACCCATGAATCTCTCATGGGTGTCTTTTATTTTTTTAATTTTAACTACTGAGCAAAGTAGTCGGGCTGATTCATCGCCCGACCGCGCGGAAAAGGGTGCTTCGAGCGTTGGGCTGAGCCGGAGCGCTGTGCGCGGTTGGGGCACGGCAGCGTGGTGCGAGTGCCGCATGGCCTGCGGTCGCGGGATGAATCCTCGCGACTACGACCGCATGGCCGTTCGTCCAAACGCGAAGGCGTGGTCCGGTCCCGGCAATGCCGGTCCGGTCTTGTCGGCTTCGCCTCGGAACGGCTACCGTTGCAGCGAGTCTCGAATTATCGAGAACTTTTTCAGCGTCTCCTAAAACCAGTCTGGAAAAACTTGGGTCAGGTCGAGCGGATCGTTGAATTGTTTTTGTAGGCCTTGCAGTCGCTGCATGAGGTCGCGGATGCGCGCTTGTTGCCCGTCCTCGCCAGCCAGGTCCATAATCTCGTAGGGGTCGTCGACGAGGTTGAAGAGGCGCAAAACTTGGGCCTCCGGATAAACGATCAGCTTGTAGTCGTCATGGATGACGGCGCGCTGGTAATCCATGTAGGCCCCGTAGATGGCGTCGTAGAAGGAGGCCTCGCGCTGGCCCCGGAGCAGGGGCAGAATGGAGTTGAACTCGATATGCTCGGGCACCTCGGCCTGAGCCAGCTCCAGCACCGTCGGCATGACATCCTGGTAGTAAATCGGTGCGCGAAGCACCTTACCCTGGGGCGCACCGGGCCCGACCACGATAAAGGGCACGCGCAGGCTGTGGTCATACATGTTCTGTTTACCCATCAGGCCGTGCTGCCCCACCGCCAGGCCGTGGTCCGCCGAAAAGACGATCCAGGTGTTGTCTTTGACGCCAGCGGCTTCAAGGGCGCGGAGCATGCGCCCGATCTGGTGATCCATGTGGGTGGTGATCGCGTAGAACTCGCTGCGCTGCACGCGGGTGGCGTAGGGTGTGCGGGGGAAGGGGGCCAGGCGTTCATCCCGCAGGTCCCGGCCGGAGCCGATTTGCTCGCTGTAGGGATACTCCGGCAGGTAGTTCTCGGGTATCCGGATAGTTTCCTGCGGATACATTTCGACGAACTCGCGCGGCGCCTGACGCGGATCGTGCGGTGCGTTGAAGGCGACAAACATGAAGAAGGGATTTTCCTTCTCCACCGCGTCGTCGAGCATGATCTCAAAGTCGTCGACCATCACCTCGGACCAGTGCTTCCCACCGCGCCAGAAACCCTCAAAGCTGATGTCGTAGGGCGACCAGGGGTCCTCCTGCGAAGGCAGCGAGGGGCGTTGGTAGCCGGCGGGCGTCTGGTTGGGCATGCCGGGCCGCCGGTTACGGACGGTGTGATAGACGTCCTGGGGGGGCACACGCGGGATATGCCACTTGCCGGTCATATACGTATTATAGCCAGCGGCGGCGAGGATCTGCGACCAGAAGCGCCCGTCTGCGGCCCACTGCCTCGCATTGTATTGACGCGTATTCCAAACCGTCTGCCCGGTCTGAAGCATCGTGCGCGAAGGGACACACACGGCAGGTTGCTCGGAACCCATATTGTAGGCGTGGCTAAAAAGAGTGCCCTCGCGGGCCAGGCGGTCGATATTGGGTGTCTGCACCTCGCTGTTCCCATAGGCACCGACATCGTAAAAGCTATGATCATCGGCAAACAAGAAGATGATGTTCGGGCGGTCGTCGGCATAGCCTTTGATGAGCAACAGTAACAGCGGAAAAAGCAGGAGAATATTCTTAAGCATTGTTTGATTGGTTAATTTGAGTCACTCGATGTCAAGCCTAAGGTGTTCGGCTACACAATAGCTTTGGTAGCCGAACGCCTTCGCATTTGGACCGAACGGCCATGCGGCTACGAATGGAAAACCAAAGGCTAAGGCCTTCGGCTACGTAGCAAAATTAAAAGACATCCCACCAGAGATTCATGGGTGTCCTATAAATTAAATAACTACCAGAGATTCATGGGTGTCCTATAAATAACTAACTAACTAACTACAAATTGGACTTCCGCAAAAAAGCGGCGAAGAAAGCGGAGTTTGATGCAGGGGCTTTCCTGTCTCTGACCATGAGCTTTGTCGAATGTGGGAAGCCCGCGAGCATCACGTAGGGGCTTTCCTATGGGAAGCCCGCGAACGTTCGGGGTGTAGCGGAGAGAGGTGCCAAGAGCGTTGGCTGAGCGGGAGCGTGCCTAGCGGCCTGGAAGTTTCGCGCGTTGAGCGATCACCGACAGGCCTCCGGTCGGGGG
>PXBU01000289.1 GCA_003566795.1 Puniceicoccaceae bacterium
ACGCGCATGGAGCAACTGGAGGAGTTTCAGTTCTTGAAAGAGCAGATTAATTGGCGCCGCGAACGCTTCGAGGAGAAGGAATTTTCCCTGAATCTGGCTCAGCGGATTCAAGGCAAAATTGAGGACCAGGCTTATATCGAGGAATTGGACAGTGCTTTTACGGTCTTGAAGGAGGAGAATTACCCGATGCAGGAGATCTTGCTGAAGGTGACCGAGGAGCAGCGTGAAATTTCCCGCAGGAATTTGGCAGAGCCCGTACAAGATTCGAATGGCGACGCGAAAGAAGATAAAGCCGAGGAGGCAGAGGAGGACGATCCGTCCTTCGACATTTATCTCCGTGAAAGTGCCCGCATCATGGCTGATTGGGTGCAGTTGCTCGAACAGCAGCGCTTGCAAGCTGCGTCCAAGTAGGGACTCCGCTCGCGGATGTCGCGAGTAGCAAGTTAATGAAAACACGAAAGCATCACGAAGATCGATGCGGCAGTGCTAGGTCGTTGGGAAGTTCTCAACCCTCACGAGTTGTCATGGCCCCGTGATTCGCGACATCCGCGAGCGGAGTCCCTACGGGGCGATTCAAATGGCGAGCAGCTGCAATCATCGTTTCGATGCTGGACAGCGGTGGCTTGGTCCCAAGTATGTTGACGGTGGAATCGTTGAAAAAAGCGGAGAAACTGCTGCGTAAAGGACGCCTATCAATACCCCATACCAGATACTTTGTGACTTGTTGCACGCAGGGTCGTCAAAGCAATCTGACCAAGTGCCATATCGGAGAAACCATTCGTGATGCGTGGCGTGGCTTGCATCTCGAAGGTTCGATAGACCTGCGATGTGCAACCATTATGCCGGATCATATGCATATTCTCTTTATTCTCGGTTCGCGGTTGCGCCTGGCACAGGTGATCGGGAAGTTCAAGGCAATGACCAAGGATTGCTTGGAGGGAGAGGGCTTATCTTGGCAGTCCAACTATTATGACCATCGCCTAAGGGCGGAAACGGCACTCGAATCCTTCAGTCGATACATCTTTCTCAACCCATATCGTGCTCAATTAATCACGCGCTTTGAAGGCTGGCCCTGGTGGACCTGTCATCGTGCCTACAAACCGGAATTTCTGAGCGTGCTCGATGAACCGCCAAGGCCGCCACAGCAATGGATTCAGGATTCCGTTTCGATAGCAGAGCTGATTGAAAAGGACCTGCCGTAGGGACTCCGCTCGCGGATGTCGCGAGTCATGGGGCCGTGACAACTCCTTGGGGGTTGAGAACTTCCCGAAGGCTATCGCTGCCGCATCGGACTTCGTGATGCTTTCGTGTTTTGCGTTACCCCACTATTCGCGACATCCGCGAGCGGAGTCCCTACCGGGCCAGGTAAAACCGGGGGCGGCCGCTTATGTCGTCTAGGCTCTCGCCTTTTAAACCGGCTTTTGCGGCGAGGGTGTCGAGGGCGGCGTGTTGGGCGATACCGGTTTCGAGGGCGAGCAGGCCGCCGGGGCTCAGGTGGGCACCGGCTCCGGCGAGGATGACTTTGAGTGCATCCAGCCCGTCGGGACCGGCGACGAGGGCCCCAGTGGGCTCGTGCCCGGCCACTTCGGGTTCGGCGCTCTTCATTTCGGCCTGGGTTAGGTAAGGCGGATTGGCGACGATCAGGTCGAAGCACTCGTCCGCGTCGATGCAGTCGAACCAGCTGCCCTGCTTGAATTGAATGGAGGTGCCCGCGGCGATCTCCTGTGCGTTGTGTCGGGCGACGGCGAGGGCCTCGGCACTTTGGTCAGTGGCGGTTACCTTGGCTTCGGGGTAGATCGTAGCCAGCGCCAGGGCCAGCGCGCCGCTGCCGGTGCCCAAATCGAGGATCTTTTTCGGCGGGGTGACGATGCGGTCGCGCAGCAGCTCGACCAGCTCCTCGGTTTCCTGCCGGGGGATGAGGGTGGCGGGCGTCACTTTCAGCCGCATGCCGCAGAACTCGGTGAAGCCCAGAATGTATTGCAGCGGTTCGCGGCCCGCGCGGCGTTTGACCAGTGGTCGCAGGGTATCCAGCTGCGCGTCGGTCAGTGGTCGGTCGATGTCGAGATAGAGCTCCAGCCGCTTGAGGCCCAGCACATGCGCGATCAGCAGGTCGGTCTCCAGTTTTGCGTTGGGCACGCCTTTGCCGGTGAAATAATCAGCGGTCTTTGGCTGGATGTCGCGGATGGTCAGCATAGATCAGTCCCGTTGCTTCTTGAGCAGGTTCTCAATGCGGGCCTCGTAGTCGTAGTTTTGCAGGGCGTCGATCAGCTCGCTCAGATTCCCATCGATGACGGGGGGGAGCGAGAGATTCATCCCGATCCGGTGGTCGGTGAGGCGGCCCTGGGGATAGTTGTAGGTGCGGATACGCTCGGAGCGGTCGCCGGTGCCGATCTGGCCCTTGCGTTCGGCGGCATACTTGGCGTTTTCCTCGTCGATTTTGGCTTGCAGCAGGCGCGAGCGCATGACGGCGAGCGCCTTGGCCCGGTTCTTGATCTGCGAGCGTTCGTCGGCGCAGTAAACGGTCACGCCGGTCGGCTTGTGCACCATCATTACGGCGGAGTCGGTGGTGTTGACGTGCTGGCCCCCTGCCCCACTTGCCCGCATGGTGGAGATTTCCAGGTCGTTGGGGTTGATCTCGACATCCACCTCTTCGGCTTCGGGCAGCACCGCCACGGTGGCGGTGGAGGTGTGGATGCGGCCCTGCGTTTCGGTGGCTGGCACGCGCTGCACACGGTGCACGCCGCTCTCAAATTTGAGATACTTATAGGCGTCCTCCCCGCTCATGTTGAAGATGATTTCCTTAAAGCCGCCCACATCGGCCGGGCTGGAACTGATGACTTCGACCCGCCAGCCCCGGCTCTCGGCGTATTTGCTATACATGCGGAAGAGGTCGCCAGCGAAGATGTTGGCTTCGTCGCCGCCGGCCCCGCCTCGGATTTCCATCACCGAGTTGCGGCTGTCCGTCGGGTCGGGCGGAATCATCGAGCGGAGCACGTCCAGCGAGAGTTTATCGCGCTCGGCTTCGAGTGATTCCAGTTCCTCGGCGGCCATCTCGCGCAGCTCCGCTTCGACCGAGGCGTCGTCGGCCATAGCTTGGTTTTCCTCGATCTGGCGCACGGTGCCGTGGTAGGCCTCGAATTTCTCGATCAGACTGCCCAGGCGCTGGTGCTCACGGGAAACTTCGGCGGCCCGGCGCTGGTCGGAAAAGAAGTTCGGCTCTGCCATTTGGGCGTCGAGCTGTGCCAGCTTTTCGCGAAAGGGAGCGATATCGGGAATCTTGTGCATAAAAGTTTTTGAAAGACGTCTCTTGCGTGCGGTGGCGACGCAAAAATGGGTTAGATCACTTCGATAGAGCGGATTCGGTGAGGATTTTCGAGATTTTAAAGGAAAGATTGCCAGCTAAGGCATGATGACTGGGATGCGTTCCCGTTGGTGGCGACGGTAGATGAGGAAATCGCTGTCGACGGTGATAACGGGGTGTTTTGGATACCGTTCGCTCAGGCAAATGAGGCATAGATCCGCCAAGTCGGGCGAGCGGTCCTGGTAGCGTTTGGCGAGCGTGCTCACCCGGTTGCGATGCGGGTCCAGGCAAAAATCCAGTTGAATCAGCCCCGCCGGGATGAGCCGCATGACTGCTTCGACTGAGTCGACCT
>PXBU01000275.1 GCA_003566795.1 Puniceicoccaceae bacterium
AAACGAATAGGCCCAGAAAACGGGTATAAAAACCCAGTTCAGGTAATCGGTGATATTATCCATCAGTGCACCATCGATACTGGGCGCATGGGTTGATACATCCGCCTGCCGGGCGAGAGTACCGTCGAGCGAATCCACGATAACGGCAAGTGCCATTACAAAAAGGGAATACCGGAGCTCATCCCGGACGATCAAAAGAAGTGCCCAGAATGCCAGCACGGTACCAATGGCTGTGAAAAGATGAACGGATAGCGCGATGATTTTCTTTTTCATAGTAATTGTAAAATAAGGATCAAAATGCTATCAGAAACCACGCAGATAACAAGTTTTACTCTTTTGATTTCATGTTGACAAAGAGCATAACTCCAATGGAACGCCGAAAGAGTTACAGATCTTAAAATATCTTCCAGAAATTTTAAACATATGCTTTCCGATAATATCTCATCTCTACAAAAAATTGTAAGGTTTTCCCTGCATCTGATGTCAAGAAAACTTTAACCGATAAGTCACTCTTGTTTGAGATATTGCAGTAGATTATCCCATAACTTTTATAATTGATATCAGATGAGAGAAAATTCTGCGGTTTCATTTAATATCGCATTTTTAAAAGAGAGTGCTGTTAAGCTGGCTGAAAATCATCTTTCCCTGGAAAATGGAAATCAGTATAGGTCTGTAAAACCAGTTTTGACAGAATCGAAGGAGATACTCGAAGAGTCATACAGGGAACTGTCAAAGCTGGCAAAATCAAATAAAGAGATCTCACCTGCTGCTGAGTGGCTCATTGACAACTTCTATATCATCCAGGAGCAAATCGTACAAATTGGTATCGATTTCCCAAAAGAGTATCAAAAAAGTATTCCGCTGTTTAAAGAGGGGGAGTTTAAGGGGCTTCCAAAGGTGTACGAACTGGTTTTAAACCTGATGAATCACACCGACAATATTGTCGACCTGGAGGCTCTTACGCACTACGTTCAAAAATACCAGGAGGGCCGGACTCTTATGCAGGGAGAGTTATGGGCTATTCCAATTATGATTCGTTTTATACTGATCGAAAAACTGGCCCAAAAAGCGTCCCGAATCCTCTACAGAAAAAGTATTAGAATGGAGGTAAATGAGCTGCTATCAAATCTTGACGAAGACAAGCAGGAGGAACCGGGTGTTTTTTCAAATATCGTGTCGAAGTGGCTATCTGCTCATTCAGACAACGGTGAACCCCTCCAGCTGGTTGAAATCTACAATCAGCTTCAGAATCGTGGTCGCCTGTGGGATGAACAGAAGCGCTGGCTGACGTTCAGGTTCCGGCAGTACGATATGACTCTTGAGGAGGCGATGCGAATTGAGGCACAAAAGCAATCGAGGCTGCAGGTTAGTATTCAAAATGCAGTCAATTCGCTGCGAAAATCCTCAGAAACCGACTGGTCGGAGTTTGTTGAGCAGTCTTCAGTGGTAGACAAAATCCTTCGGTTAGATCCGGCAGCGATGTATGCTGAAATGGATTTTCAAACACGCGACAGCTATCGAAGAATAGTTGAAGGCCTTAGCCGAAGGTCGAATTATGGTGAAAGGGAGGTGGCAGAACATGTGTTGCTTATGGTGGAAGAAGCGGAAGATCTGCAAAGAGAAGATAGTGATTTACTTGGAAATACACCGTTTGCTCGTCAGCATATAGGCTATTTTCTGAAAGGAGAGGGGTATCTGGATCTGACCAGAAAATTGGGGTACCGGATGCCGTTTAGGGAGAAGGTCAACCGTACCCTGAAGGGAAATACTGTGTGGTATATTCTGCCTGTAATTATCTTAACGATAATTTTGATGACCATTCTCTGGGCTGCAACCGGTTCAATGAGTAATTCCACACTGGTTGCCGCACTGGTGCTGGCAGTGGCACTTTTCCCGGCTTTGGATCTCTCCATATCGAGTGTGAACCGATTTTTTGCGTTCTTTCTGCCCCCCGGAATTTTGCCGAAAATGAACTTTAAAGAAGGCATCCCGGATGAATCAAGAACGCTTGTTGTGGTTCCCACACTGTTTACATCTCCGCAGGATGTTCGCCGGCAGGTTGAAAATCTTGAAATCCGGTCGCTGGCAAACCCCGATCCGGCCCTTCAGTTTTTTCTTTTATCTGACTTTTCAGATGCACCGGTAAAAAAGAAGAAATCAGATAAAGCCATACTGGATACTGCACAAGATGCAATTGACGAGTTGAATAAAAAATACCGATCGAAGTACGGGGATAAGTTTTTTTACCTGCACCGAGAGAGGCTTTGGAACGAACAAGAGGGAGTATGGATGGGATGGGAGCGAAAACGCGGTAAACTTGAAGAATTTAACCGTTTGCTTTTCAATCCTGGTGCTGAAACTACATTTACGCACATTGGCGGAGATTTCAAACAGTCGATTAAAATGTTGCCGGTGAAGTTTGTCATTACTCTTGATTCGGATACCAAACTACCTCCCGATAGTGCCCGGAATCTTGTCCGGACGATTTCTCACCCGCTGAACCGTGCACGGTATGATGCCGATAAAAAGCGGATCACGAAAGGGTACGGAATCATACAGCCCCGTATTTCCATATCGCCGGAATCATCACGGATTACATGGTTTTCGAGGATTTTTTCCGGCAATGTTGGCCTTGATCCCTATTCTACCGCTGTTTCTGATATCTACCAGGATCTTGCCGGTGAGGCAATTTTTACCGGGAAAGGTATCTATGATGTGGAAGCGTTCCATGCGGTACTGGATGATCGTTTTCCGGAAAACCGGATTCTCTCTCATGACCTCATTGAGAGCACTTACCTGCGGACCGGCCTTGCAACGGATATCGAACTGTTTGACGAATATCCAACAACCTATGCAAGCTTCAGTAAACGAAATCACAGGTGGATCCGGGGCGACTGGCAGATTGCCTCATGGCTTTTTCCGAATGTTCCGTTTAAGGGTGGAAAGGAGAAAAATACCATTAACCTGCTTTCAAAATGGAAGATTTTCGACAATCTGCGCCGGTCATTGAATCCATTCTTTTTAACGATCTTTTTCATCGCCGGCTGGTTTTTGCTTCCGGGAACCGCCTGGATCTGGACGGCTGCCGCATTTGGTATCCTGGCGTTTCCGATCTACATCAGTCTCTATAGCGATCTGTTAAACCGGCCGTCACGTGTTAAATGGAAACTTTATGTTGATAAAATAAGGGCTAATCTGAAGATGAATTCCCTGCAGGCTCTCTGCGTTGTAATCATCCTTCCGCACCAGGCAGTTATACAACTCGATGCTGTTATCCGGACTCTCTATCGACTAAAAGTTTCCAGGAAATCCCTGCTTGAATGGACGACCGCATATCATGTGGAGTCAATCAGTCCAAACTCCCTGGGTACCTACATTCGAAATCAGATGTTTACTTCCATTCTTGGAGTATCAATTCTGGCAATAGCAATCCTTACAGCTCCGCACTATCTCTGGATTGTGTTTCCATTTTTTGTGATCTGGACAGGTGCCCCTTTCTGGTTATGGTTTATCAGCAAGCCTATCAAAAAACGCGGACATACACTTTCTGAAAAAGAGACAATGGAACTTCGGAAATACGCCCGCCGAACCTGGTTCTATTTTGAGCGATTTGTGAATGAAGAGCATTTCTGGCTCCCCCCGGATAACT
>PXBU01000276.1 GCA_003566795.1 Puniceicoccaceae bacterium
GTCTCCTTGCGCACGGTGCGCGCACCCTTGTCGGTCTTGACCTGCCGCTCCTTCACCTCCAGGTGCATGAAGCGTTGCAGGATGTCCATCAGGCTGTCCTTGGCCAGCACCTCATCCCAGAGGTAGTGGGTTTTCCAGTTATTCTCCACCGGCGGATTGCCCGCGCCATGATCATGCCCACGGTTGAAGGGCAGGAAGACGGTATCCTTACCCTTCAGGCGTGTGGTCATCCAAGCCTCGTCCGGGTCCACGGCAAAATGCACCAGGGCGCGCTTTTTGAAGGCAAATAGCAGATCACGCTCATCACGGTCCTGCTTGTATTGCTTGACGGCATCCACCGCGCGCTGGCCGGTTAGCGGATTTTTCAACTCGGCGGTGACCACCGGCAAGCCGTTCAGGCTCAGGGTGACATCGATAATGCAGCGCCGATTCTTACCATCTGCCTTCTTCATCACCGAGGTGAAGGCAACTTGCCGGGTAATGGTCAAGCGGTTCAGCGCGTAGACGGCAGCCGCCTCCGGGTTCATGCCGGAATTGGGGCGAAAGTGCGCCAGTCGGAAGGTCTTGCCGTAGCACTTGAAGCCATAGCGCAGCACATGCAACGTGCCCTTGATCTCCAGCTCCTTGGCTAAGCTGTCTAGCACCGTGGCGCTGGTCTTCTCACCGAGCAATGCTTCAAGCTGGCCCCATTTGGCCGACTGGCTGTCTTGTAAGAAACCGATGACATCATCCGGAAACAGCGCCAGAGTCTCGTCATAGGTCGTAGCATCGCGCTTTTCATAGCCGCCTGCGCCAGTCAGGCCGGCCTCAATGGCAATTTCAAAAGCGAGTTCGGAATGGCCAGCCATGGATCAAATCTCCTGTACCGAGGTGTTCTGCAACTCGGCCAGCGCCTGACCATGCACCTCGTCAAAATGGTAATAGCGTATGGACGGGTCAGCCCGAAGTTGCCGATTAGGTTCCAGATAGGCATCCGGGTTGTCGTTCTCGGCGAAGACGAACTTGCGCAGATGAATCTTGCGCTTGTCGCCTGTGTAATGCTCGATAGTGCGCTTGAGGCTGTGGACCCAGCAGGCTCCCGCCTTGAGCTGCGGCACGATCTTTTCGGCGGTCAGACTCTTGGACTTGAACTCGATGCAGTCCGCGCAGAACCGTTGACCTCTGACGTAGAAAACGACGAAATCGCAGCGCTTTGCCCATGGCTTTCCTTGGTCATCAAGAAAGTGAAACAGCGCAGGCTTAGTCTTGCCCCTCTTTGTCTCAAACTCATCATGATCCAGCTTGAAGGCCATGCCAGAACCCGGCAGCATCAGTTCGATATTGCGCTTCTGGGGCTTGGTATCTTCGGGCCGAAAGTACTTCTCGGTCAGAATAACCTTGCCATTCGTGCCGTCGTGTACCACGTAGTCGCTGTTGACATAGGCCTTTAGGTGCTCGAAATAGGTGGAGGCCGCTAACGTCATTGCAGCCCCTCGATTTGGCCTGTGACCGCAGACGTTATAAGAGCACTGCGATACCTTACTAGTTGCTCTATCGACCTAATTATCGTCTTGCTTATATGGTTGATTCCTTCTATGTGCTCAATCAAGTAGTTCGCTATCTCCTCTTGCTCTGATACAGGAGGAACAGGAAAATCGATCTGTGCGTATCTTGATGGATTGAGGTTTGCCTGACCGATGCTTGGAAGTGCTAATGCCCGAGCAATTTTTAACAAATCATCAACGCCCATGACAAAATTCGCGTACTCGGGAAAGTATTTCTTTCCAAATCGAAAGCGCACCAAATAGGAAGCAAACGAAACAGGAAGGTCATCCGCTCCCCGAAAAATCGACGACTTGCCAACTAGGTCCAGGCTGTTAGTCCGATTAAAAATCACATCACCTGGCCAAAGAAGTAGACTTTCATCTACCTCATCGAGGTATTTGATATCCGAAAGATCTACTTCTCCATCGACAAGGTTCCCCATCCGAAGAACTGCGACTTTCCCGGCTGGCTCTAGCGAGGCAGAAAGGCCATAGGTAGAGCTCCGCAACACACGCTTGAGCGGTAAAACCTCCCAATGCTCAGGAATATCCCCCAGCCAGTCGATGCCGGAGGGTTTCATGGGGGCGTCGGGCTTGAGGCCCTTGGTGACGGCGCGGGTGATCAGGGCCTGGCGCTTTTCCGCCAGCCGTTCCAGCAGGGCGCGTTTTTTCTCGATCAGGCCGTCGATGCGCGCGGTCTTTTCATCCAGAAACTGCGCGATGCGGCGTTGGGTTTCGAGGGGCGGAAGCGCAACAAACGAGTTCTTCATTGGGTATTGACCCAACCCATAACGCGTCACGCCGTTTGCGCCTAACTTGAACTGATCATTCAAGGGCTCTGAGCGACAAAGCCAAGCGAGATAGCCACCATCGAGCTGCGCTCTCGGCTCAAGCACAGATAGATGGTAACCACATAGCACATCCGGCATATCCTCAGGGACCAGGGCGGGAATTCCAATGTCATCCCATCCTTCGCTATCTTTGGTGATAATCACCTGGTCGCGCTTCAGCTGAAACTTCTCTATTTCAGCTTCCGTCGCCGAGCCATTCATGAAATTGATGTCAGAGGTTATCTTGTCGTTGTAATAGACATCGGTATAGTTGCAAAGCCGCACAGGCTCTTCGTCTTCCACAATAGTTTTATCGACATTGCTATTGCGCACGTCAGCAAAAAACTTTAGCTTCTCAAGCCGCCAGCCCTCAGGCAGCAGTCCATAAGACTTTTGGATTTTTTCCGGTATTGCGGTCATCCCACCAACCCCTTCAACAGCCCAGCAATCTCGCCTTCCAGTTCGGTAATCTCCTGCTCGATCTGATCCAACGGGCGCGGCGGCTGGTAGACATAGAAATGCCGGTTGATGGGGATTTCATAGCCCACCTTGGTTTTGCTGTAGTCCACCCAGGCATCGGGCACATGGGGCAGCACCTCGCGGGCCATATAGGCGCCGATGTCGGCCCGGAAGGCGATCACCAGCTCGTCATTGGGTTTATCCGGGCCGAATTGCATGGGCAGCGGCAGTTGGGTGCCCTCAGGCAAGGAAATGTTCTCGGTGTCGCGCAATTCGCTGTCCGGCTCTGGCCGGCCCTTGCTGTCGCGGCAGATTTCGGCATCGGGGTCGCGCTCACCCAGCGCATTGAAGATGGCCTTTTTGATCGGTGCCGGAAGTTTGAGGCCAGCGGCTTTGGCAGCTGCGTTTAGACCCGCTTCGAAAACGGCGCGGTCGGTGTACTGCCCCTTGGGTGCCAGGCTTGCCAGCAGAGCGCGAATAGCCTCTTGCTGTTGCTGCCCTTCTGCGATCTCCTTGGCGGCCGCAGCTTCGTTCTTGCGTTTCTTCGAGGTGGCCAGGTTGGCGAAGGCAGTTTGTTCATCCAGCCGGGCGATGCGCTCGGGCGTGGCTTCAAAGTTCATGCGCAGGGGGCGCTCCACCGTCACCTTGAGAAAGCCGAACTCGCGGTTCTCGAAAATACGGGAGACCACGCGGGCTTCGGTGTCGCCGTTGATTCTCACATCGGCGGTTTCACCATCCTGGTAGTTGCCGTAGAGGCGGGTCAGGTGACGGATCTGGTCTTCGGTGATCTCATTGCGCTTGTTATTGA
>PXBU01000429.1 GCA_003566795.1 Puniceicoccaceae bacterium
AAGCGGCCGAGGCACTATGGTGCGTTGGCTGATCCCACCCACCAGGCGGAGGGCTACAATCCGCTTTGTGGCGACCGGGTGCAGGTGTATTTAAAAGTCGGTGGCAACCGGATCGAGGCGATTCAATTCGAGGCGGCCAGTTGCGCGATCTGTAAAGCCAGTGCCTCAATCATGACGCAGCAGCTTTGTGGGAAAACCCTGGAGGAGGCAGCGACCCTGCAGGATACGGTGCAAACACTCTTAAGCGAAGCGGTGGAGGGGGCCGAGGCGCATGGTGATCTTGTCGCTCTGATGGGAGTGCGCCAATTTCCGGCCCGGATTAAATGTGCGACACTGCCCTGGCATACCTGCCGGGATGCGCTACTTGGCTGAGAAACGGTGCAGCATCTTGTGCTGGTAAATCTCCCCGGGGCGGAGGACCGCAGAGGGAAAAGCTGCCTGGTTGGCCGCATCGGGAAAGTTCTCGGTCTCGATGCAGAGCCCGCTGCGGCGGCCGTAGCGGGCGCCTTGCTTGCCGACGAGCGAGCCATCGAGGAAATTGCCAGTGTAGAATTGCACCGCAGGCTGGTTGGAAAAGACTTCCATTATGCGACCGCTGGTCGGCTCGTGGACTGTTGCGACGGGTGCCAAGCCCGCGGGGGCTGGTGTGGTGAGCACCCAGCAGTGGTCGTAGCCCCCTGCCTGCCGCAATGGCTCGAAGTCGGCTTCGATCCTCTCGCCAATTCTGGTGGCACGGGTGAAGTCCATCGGTGTGCCCGCGACCGGAGCGAGCTGACCCAGCGGAATAAGGCCGTCGTCGGTCGGCAGGTAGTGGTCGGCATGGAGCTGCACGATGTGGTCAATAATCGAGCTGCCGGGCTCGCCGGAGAGGTTCCAGTAGCTATGCTGAATGAGATTGATGATGGTCGCTGAGTCGGCGGTGGCGGTGGCTTCCCAGATCAACTCGTTGGCCGGGGTGAGGGTGTAGGTGACGGTGGTGCTGACATTACCCGGATAGCCCTCTTCACCATGGGGGGAATTGTAGTGGAGAGTGATGGATCTGTCGGACTGCGCCACCACCTCCCAGAGCCGTTGGCTAAAGCCACGGTTGCCGCCATGCAGGTGGCAGGGAACCCCATTGGGATGGTTATTGGCCGCGAGTGGATACTCCACCCCGTCCAGCGTGAAGCGGCCGTGGGCAATCCGGTTGCCGCAGCGGCCCACCGTGGCCCCGAAGTAGGGGTTTTCGTCAGCCAGATACGGCTCGACGGAGTCGAAACCGAGCGCGATGTCGCTGCAGTTACCCGCCCGGTCAGGTGCGGTCAGGCTGACGAGCGTGGCGCCGAGATCACTGATCTCCGCAATCATGCCGTTAGCGTTGCTGAGGGTGTGGAGCTGGCTGGACTGCCCGCTTGGAACTTTTCCGAAATTTTTCACGTAGCCAGATACAGCACCGCTTTCGGCTCCGTGGCAAGCGGCAACAGCCAGCGAACCCAGTTCGGGCCAACACCGTTGATTGCTTTGAGTTCGGTTTGTGGTTTTTGGGCATTGATTATGCTACCATTCCCGAACCGGGAGTGAGGCCGCCTTTTCAGTAAAAGGCAGTCTTTGCTCTTGCATCGAAATGAACTCAATTTATTGCTAGGGCTATTAGCAAAACAATGAATATGAAGATTGTAGTATTAGATGGATTTACATTAAACCCCGGCGACAACCCTTGGACAGGGGTTGAAGCTCTGGGAGAATTGACGGTCTATGACCGCACACCGACTGAGCAGATCATCGAGCGCTGTGCGGGTGCGGACATCGTGCTGACGAATAAGACTCCGCTGACGGCGGAGACGCTGGCGCAGCTGCCGGATTTGAAGTTCATTTCCGTATTGGCGACCGGCTTCAATGTCATCGATGTGGCAGAGGCCCGTAAGCGAAACATTCCGGTCTCGAACGTCCCGATCTACGGGACTGACTCGGTGGCCCAGTTCGTTTTCGCGATCCTGCTGGAGCTTTGTCATAATGTTGCCCTGCACGACCAGCTGGTCAAGGCGGGCGAATGGACGGCGATTGAGGACTTCTGCTTCTGGAAAACCCCACTGATGGAGCTGGCGGGCAAGACGATTGGGATCGTCGGCTTTGGGCGGATCGGCCGCCGGACGGCAGACCTGGCAGCGGCCTTTGGCATGAAGGTGCTGGCTTATGATTTATCGCAGGAAAATGCCCCGGACATTCAGGGCTTCGAGTGGGTGGGGATCGAGGAGTTGTTTCAACGCTCCGATGTGGTTTCGCTGCACTGCCCGCTGACCAAGGATAACACCGGTTTCGTGAATGCCTCGCTGCTGAACAGTATGAAGCCGACGAGTTTTCTGATCAACACGTCGCGCGGCCCGCTGGTGAACGAGCACGACCTGGCCGCGGCGCTGGAGGCGGGCACCTTGGCGGCTGCCGGCGTGGATGTGGTTTCGGTGGAACCGATCCAGGCGGACAACCCCTTGTTGCGGGCGAAGAACTGCTTGATCACGCCGCACATCGCCTGGGCGACACTGGAGGGACGCCAGCGTCTGATGCAAACGACGGTGGAAAATGTGGCTGCCTTTATCGAGGGCAAGCCGATCAATGTGGTCAATTAAGCTGTAAAAGGCTGCTGGAGGAAATTTACTTATGAAACTAGCTGAGCGTTTATCGAACTTAGGCACGGAGACGGCCTTCGCCGTATCCGGCGAGGCGGCGGCCCACGTGGCTGCAGGGCACAAGGTGTATCCCTTTCATTTGGGAGATATGAATATCACCACCCCGCGCAACATCATCGAGGCCACCTATCAGGCGATGAAGGACGGTAAGACCGGCTATTGCCCGAATTATGGTATTCCCGCCCTGCGCGAAGTGCTGGCGGACGACATCAACCGGAGCCACGGCACTTCCTACACGATGGCGAATGTGGCAGTGCAACCGGGCGGCAAGCCCTCGATCGGGAAGTTCGTGCTGGCACTGATGAATCCCGGCGACGAAGCACTCTACCCGAACCCCGGCTACCCCATCTACGAGTCCCAGATTCAGTTCCATGGCGGGGTGGCGGTGCCTTACACGTATCATGAAGGTGAGGAGAATTTTGAATTGGACTTGGACGCCATCGAGGCCCTGATTACGCCTAAGACCAAGCTGTTGATTGTGAATGATCTGCAAAATCCGACCGGGGCGGAGTCAAGTCCTGGGCAGTTGGAAGCACTGGCCCAGCTCGCGATCAAACACGATCTCTTCGTGCTGTCCGACGAGGCCTATTTTGACATGCGCTACGCGGGGAAGTCCACCTCCATCACCTCCTTTGAGGGCATGCAGGAACGCAGTGTGATTCTCTATACCTTCTCCAAAAAATACGCCATGACTGGTTGGCGGCTGGGAGCTTCGATCGGTCCGCAAGCGGTGATCGATGCCATCGCCAAACTGAACGTCAACGATGAGTCCTGCTCCAACCATTTCATCCAATACGGTGGCATCGAGGCGTTGACGGGGGACCAATCCGGGCATCAGGAGATTCTTTCCGTCCTTAAGCAGCGCCGGGACTTGGCGGTTTCGATTCTCAATAGCATCCCTGGTGTCGGCTGCTATCGTCCGGATGCGACTTTTTATTTATTTCC
>PXBU01000048.1 GCA_003566795.1 Puniceicoccaceae bacterium
AGTCGGGATGAGCGAGATCCCCTTGAGCCAAGCATCGGCGGAAAAACTGATGGCCCGCTACGAAACGGACATTCGATGCTTCGGCTACGAGGCAGCGACTCAGGACATGCTGGCAGGGCTTTCGCGGTGATGCACCCTCTTACTATTCGCCATCGCAGATCCAATAATCTCCCGTGACTCGGTCTCGTATAGCGGTGTTTTTTTATCAGTTTTCATCAGTGTGGGCATCAGCTGTGACTCCAAAGCATTGTGACCGGGAGCTCGATGATCTTTTCGGTGATTCGCCGTGGCCTGGGGGCGTGATTTAAAACGATACCGAGTGGCAGGTCGAGTAAGTCGATAAAGTTGGACATCGAGCGCAGTTCTCTGGCCGTGGTCAAGGCACCGTATTTCACCTCAATGGGCAGACAGCCGAAATTTCCTTCAAGGATCAGGTCGATCTCCCCCCCCGCTTTGGTCCGGAAATGCGAGTAGCGCAACTGCCGGGCACCACCGGCCTCCAAGCCACGAATCAATTCTTCGACGATAAATGCTTCGAAAAGATGACCGAGGCGTGGAAAGGTCTCCAATTGGGAAGCGTCGGTGAGATTTTGCAGGAAGCAACACAGCCCCGCATCGCGAAAATGCCCCTTTGGCAGCTTGACCGTAGTTTTGATTTTTGATGTCCGGAAAGCGGGCAGGCTGCGCCAAAAGTAAGTGCCCTCGACGATGTCCATGTAGTCCCGAACAGCAGCTTCGCTACATTCCACCGAACGGGCGATCTCGGAACGATTGATCACCGTATGCGAAACGTGAGAGAGCATTCGCACGACACGACGGTACCGCATGAGGTCGAGTCCGGGAAACTGCCTGAGGATATCGCGCTCAATATAGGTGCGAAAGTAATTTTCATACCAATCCTGCCGAAACTCGGGATCGCCTTCGAGACAGGACTCGGGATAGCCACCGACCAACATCGCCTCGCGGGATGCATCAGAACCTGGGCGACCTCCAACAAGCCCGAGTAATACGTCGACCCAATCCGTCGAAACCGGTTGCTGAAACAAATCAAAAAATGGACTCGAGAGCCGCTCCAGGCGCTCATTTACCGTTAGTGGGTGCAACTCGATCAAGCCGACACGGCCAGCCAGTGACTCACTGACCCCGGAGACCAACTCAAAACTCGATGAGCCGGTTAAGATAAAGCGTCCCTTCGCAGATCGGTCCTGATCGATCACACCTCGCAGAATATTGAAGATTTCCGGGCAGGACTGCGCCTCGTCGAAAATCACCCGCCTCGGATGATCCGCAAAAAAGAGTTCAGGTGCCGCCATGACGCGACTTCGATCTGCAGGGTTTTCCAAATCGATGTAGAGCCCGTCGTGGCCCAACTCGCGCGCCAGGGTGGTTTTTCCGACCTGACGCGCACCAAGGATCGTCAGGACAGGAAACCTTTCCAGTAATCTGGCTGCTTTAACTCCTGCAGATCTTTTAAGCATCTAATTCCATCTTATGTGTTCGAAATTAGATGCCTTTAATTACTTCGTGTCAAGAGGGAATTTACAGGGGAATTTCCAAAGCAACTCATTTTTTAGATCTCGTGCCTTGATATTCGCGACATCCGCAAGCGGAGTCCCTACGCAGTGCGCGGACGGGCATGCTCTCAGTGAGTTGCCTGAACATGCGGATAGTCGAGGATCTTCTGGTCGCCCGTCACCAACTTGAGTTTATTCAAACGGGCTGCTGCGACCAAGATTCGGTCCGCAGGATCCGAATGGAAATCCCCAGGCAACGAATAAGCCTCCTCGATGTTTTCCAAATCAACCGGCAGGACCCCCCAGCCATTGTGCTCAATTGCATCGCGAAACCAGCGACGCCAATGCGTCGGCAACTCAATTTTATCTTTGCGAACCAAACAAGCCAGTTCCGCTGAAGTAATCGCCGAAACAAATACCTCGTTCTGCGATAATTGAAGGTCCGCAACCGTCGCCTCGGCCAGACCTTCACCATCACCAGCCAGCCAGAGGACGGCACATGTATCCAACAGATAGCGCATTAAAACGAGAGATCACCCCATTCGCTCGCGTTCAAGGCCGGCTCAGTGAGCGACCCAATAACACGAACTTTCGCATCAAAACCAAGTTTGGTCCGATTCTCGGGATACTCCCGGCACGGCAGAATCTGAGCGACTGGTTTATTGCGCCGAGTCACCAAACACGGCTTACCTGCCTCCACCGAACGAATAATGCGCGGCGAATGAGCTTTCAAATCTGCGATCGATGCAGTATTCATGGCTATAAAGATAGCCATCGGCAGGACCATAAGTCAAGATTTTACGAATGAGAAGCTTTTCAGACCCGTCTCTCAATATGCCAAATCATTTTGTGAGTGCGCGTTACTCGACAAAAATCACATTTTCTCCGTGCAACTTAGCTAAACCCTCGTCAAGTGTCGCGAGCTTGCCGCCTTGACTGCTGGCCAAAGACACCAAATACGCGTCGGTCACCTGTCGATGACCAATTATCCCGGATAAATTAACATCAGAATAATCGAGCCCGTCGGGCCAAAACTCATGGCCGGGCATCTTCTCAATCTGCAACAAGAGTGCTTGAGCGCCAGCTGCATTTGCCCCCTCAACCTCTCGAAAATAGTGACGCAGCAGAGTTCCCTGGGTAATGGGACAAGTGGAAAACTGTTTGGAAGAACCAGCGAACCACTTCCTCGCCCGGTCATGGTGAATGTGCTTTTGGTTCGTTAGGGCAATGAGCACATTGGCATCGAGAAGATGCCTCACGCCTCATCCTCCAAGCGCCGGATGTCCTCTTCGGTAACCGCCTGTTTCGATGTAAATAAGGGAAAGCCCGTCAAATCATCGGTCGACAGTTCGGAGCCATTGGCCGACATTTGTGCACCAAGACCTCGAAGCAGCAACATTTGTATGGTTTTACTGATGCCGAATTTGTTTTGGTGGGCGATCGAGCGCACGATATCGTATGTTGAATCATCAATCTGTATTGTTGTCCTCATGATGCATTTTAAGTTAAAATAGCATCATGATGCATGCAAGAAAAAAGGATCTTTTGGTCGCCCGTCACAGGGCATTTTCATTTGGCGGAGGAGCGCCGCATGAAAATGAATTTGAGATCGCAAATTTAAGATTTGAGAAAAGGATACTGGTAATCAGTAACTTATGGTTCCAAATGAAAAAGCCTTGTCGCCCGTCACCAACTATAACCTCGATTATCCTCCGGGTTTACATAGTTTCGGCTATCTGAAAGCGTCGCTGCCATGCAAAACCTTTGGATCAACCCTGAATTTCGCCATACCCTGCCCACAACAGCCATCTTCGCCGACCGCGACGGCACGTTGATTCGCCATGTGGACTATCTGAGTGACCCGGATCAAGTCGAGTTACTGCCCGGTGTGCAGAAAAGCGTCCAGCGATTGCTGCAAGAAAGGGTTCCTTTCTTTATCCTGACCAATCAGTCCGGGGTCGGTCGCGGCTACTTCCCGATCGAGCAGGTGTATGCCTGCCAGCAAAGACTGTTCGAACTGATGGAGATCGAACCAAGGGAGATCGCCGGTTGGTGTATCGCGCCA
>PXBU01000416.1 GCA_003566795.1 Puniceicoccaceae bacterium
GCGTTGTGGGGCGTCACGGCCTTTGCGTAACCCCCCGAACCTTCGCGGGCTTCCCATAGGAAAGCCCCTACGGCGTGCACCGCTCCCGCATCAGTCGTCAACCATCCGCCATTCGCCATCATCCTGTAGGGGTGGTGCTCGCGCCACCCGCGAACGTTGTGAGGCGTCACGGCCTTTGCGTAACCCCCCGAACCTTCGCGGGCTTCCCATAGGAAAGCCCCTACGGTTGTGGCCCCTACGGTTTTGGCCCCTACTGGTTAGCCCGCAGGAAAGCTTTGATGGCTTCGGGGGTGGGCTCGAGCGCGTGCTTGACGACTGGCTTCTCCTTGAGTGCCTCCAGCGAGGGATGGGTGCTGTCGATATTCAGTGCCGCCCGAATCGTGTCGGGGAATTTGGCCGGGTGCGCGGTGGCCAGCACCAGGTTCGGCCCCGCCGGCAGATCCACGAATCCGCAAGCAGTGTGCGGATCGACCACGTAGTCGTATTTCGCGTACACCTCACGGATGATTTTGGCGATGCTGACATCATCGGCGCGGGAACTACTGAAACTGCCAGGGTCAAAGCTCTCGAAGGTGTAGCTGCCCGAGGACTTGAAGGTCTGCATAATCTGCCGCACCTTTGCCGGGTCTTCGCCCTCGGCGTAGTAAATAAAACGCTCGAAGTTGGAGGCTACCTGAATGTCCATCGAAGGCGCCGAACTGGGTGCCACCTCGCCGAGTTGGTAAACTCCGCTCTGGAAAAGCCGGTGCAGTATATCGTTCTGGTTGGTGGCCACATGGAAGCCCCTGATCGGCACGCCCATCCGCTGGAGCAGCCAGCCAGCCAGCACGTTACCGAAGTTCCCGGTGGGCACCACAAAGGTGGTCTGCTCGCGCTGGTCTACGGGCAGGCGAAAAAAGGCATACAGGTAATAGACGCACTGCGCCAGAATGCGGGCCAGATTAATCGAGTTGACGGCGGAGAGACCCACCTCATCTGCGAACTCCCGGTCCTCGAAGACAGTCTTCATCGCCGTCTGCGCATCATCAAAGCTGCCCTGAATCGCGAGCGGGAAGACATTGTCCGCACCGGTGCAGGTCATTTGACGTTCCTGCAGCGGGGAGATGCGACCATCCGGATAAAGAATAAATGTCCTGACACCATCTTTACCCAGCAAGCCATGAATCGCCGCCGCGCCGGTGTCGCCGGAAGTCGCACCCAGGACTGAAATCGGCTTGCCGGTCCGGGCAATTTGCGCCTGGTAGAGATTGCCCAGGAGTTGCAGGGCAAAGTCCTTAAAGGCTAAAGTGGGACCATGAAACAGCTCCAGCAGATGCAGTTCATCTGAGAGTTTCCGGATCGGCGCGATCTCGTTGTGATCGAATTTTCCGTAGGAGCGCTGGACAATCAAAGCTAACTCGCTGCGCTCGATATCCGTGGCAAACAGCGACAGAAATGCTTCGCAGAGTGCCGGATACGGCAGCGCCGCCCAGTCTGCCAGATGCGGCTTCACACTCGGCAGGTCCTCCGGCAAATAAAGCCCACCGTCCGGGGCCAAACCCTGCGCTACCGCAGTGGAGAAGCTGACAGCCGGCACTTGCCCACGCGTGCTAATGAACTGCATCGAGCTATTCCCCCAAGCCGAATGCCTTGTGAACGACACGGGTAGCCTCCTCCGCATCGTCCGGCTCCACGCCTACCGAAATTTTAATCTCCGAGGTGCTGACCAGCTGGATGTTGATCCCCGCCTCTGCCAAAGCATCAAAAAGCGTCGCTGCGACCCCCGAATGTGAGCGCATACCGACACCGACCACCGAAACCTTGGCGATCTCGTAAGCCTCAAATACCCTGCCACTGAAATCATCGTCCGGGAAGGACTCCTTGAGCGCTTTTTCCGCACGGTAGATATCCTCCCGCGGGACGGTAAAGGTCATGCGGGCCTTGCCATCAATACCCGGCCCCTGGACGATGGTATCGACGCTGATCCCGGCTCCAGCCAATGCATTAAACAGCATGGCGGCGGTGCCGGGCCGGTCGGGCAGGTCGCTGACGACGATGCGCGCCTGATTTTTATCGAGTGCGACGCCACTGACGACGACATCTTCCATGGAGGCAACTTCTTCTTTCACGATAGTTCCGGGGTTGTTATTAAAACTGGAGCGAACTTCAAAAATGACATTAAATTTCTGGGCAAATTCGACGGCGCGATTCTGCATGACCTTGGAGCCGGAACTCGCGAGTTCAAGCATCTCCTCGTAGGAAATTTCGTCGAGTTTTACCGCATCCGGCACCACCCGGGGGTCGGCGGTGTAGACGCCATCCACATCGGTGCAAATCTGGCAGAGATCTGCCTTGAGTGCGGAGGCGATCGCAATCGCACTTAGGTCGGATCCGCCCCGACCAAAGGTCGTCACCTGCCCCTCGGCTGACAGGCCCTGAAAGCCCGCGAGGATCACCACCTTGCCCGCCTTGAGCTGTTCTCTGATATCACCTCCCGAGATGCTCTTGATGCGGGCGCGGGTATGCGCCTGATCGGTCGTGATCCCGGCCTGCCAACCCGTGCGGGAAACCGCCGGCACGCCGAGCGCATGCAGCGCCATCGCCGTCAGCGCAATGGTCTCCTGCTCGCCGACCGTTAAGAGCATATCCATCTCGCGGTCATCCGGATTCGGATTGAGCGCCTTGGCCCGACCGATCAACTCGTTCGTCACACCCGAACGCGCCGAGACCACCACGACTACCTGATGCCCCGCATCGTGGGTTTCCTTTACCCGCCGGGCCACGTTTTTAATGCGGTCCACATCACCAACGGAAGTGCCGCCATATTTTTGAACAATCAAAGCCATAAGAAAATAGAGTCGGGTCAGCCAACACTAGAAAGACCAAGTTTCAAGGCCATAGTTGAACCAGTGGTTAAAAGAAAGCAGGAAGTGGGCGTTCTGGTTTGAGCCAATCATGGCGCAGGCTTAACAACTACGCAAAGAAGCGCCTACCCCTACTCGCCCGCAAAAATGATGCCCGCCGCATCGGCGATGGCACGGAAGTTTTCTGACAGCACACCGGAGGACTCGATCATGCTGCCTCGCACGGCATCATAAGCATCGCTGCCATTTGGCCCCATGGAATAGAGATGGAAGCCGAACAGATCCCAAGACTCGGGCGAGCCCGGCGACTTATATATATAAACATAAGGATTACCCCACGGATCCAGCAACACGTCTTTACTATCATCTGAATCCAAAAAAAAGAAGCGGTCCGCCTCGATAAATTTGGGCTCCAATACGGTGTCGTCATCTTCACTATCGAGTGGCACGTCGATCGAAACCATCGGTTGACTGGGGTCACCGGTCCTTCTCGGCTCATAGCGCAAGCGACCCGTCAATGCATGCGTCAGCGACTTGCCCTTTTCCTCGGCACTGCCGTCACCGAAATGGAGCCACGGGTAATCACCGTAGGTGGCTTTGTATTGCTCCAGTGCTATGGCGATCATCACCAGTTCACCAGTTGCTTTCGAACGGTTCTGCGCGTTGCGCACGCCGGTTGTGACACCAAATGTGATCGCCGCCAAAACCGCAATCACACCAAAGACCATCAGC
>PXBU01000103.1 GCA_003566795.1 Puniceicoccaceae bacterium
GAGCGACGGCAAGATCGTCACCGTCGAAGGCTGGCTGTACGCCGGCGACAAACTCTGCGACCACTGCATCGGCAAATTCGTCGCCGTCGAACCCGGCCACCCGGCCTACCACCGCTGGTAACGAGCCGCCAGCAAATTTGATCCGGTGCGCGTCGTTTATCAATGCACCTGAATGACCTCGAGTTCGATCCAGGTGGCCAAGTCCGGCCAAGACTCGATGCCGTCACCCACGTCATGGGACCAACAGTGCACTCTGCCGTCCGGGTCAAGGCAGTAAAAATCACAACGCTCAGAATATATCGATGACTCGTTTCAGGCTTTGCCGTCCTCGTTGGTGACAAAAGCATAAGACTCGGGAAAATCCAGCACCAGCGCAACCAGCACATCATCCAAAAACGGAAAGCTGAGGATGGGGCCTTTCCGGAGATACTCCGACGGAGCAAGCTGAGGCCGCAGCAGCGGCTTGGCCTCCTCCCAGTCGAGATTGCTGCGAGCGATTTCCTTCTGCACTTCGGCAAGCAGGCGAGCGATGTGATCGACGATCTGCTGGTCGCGCTTTTCTGGCGCCAGATTTGCCGATATATGGCTGGCATAGAGGCTTTTCAGACTCAACTCGCCTGATTTCGTGCGGAAGGTCAAGGGATCGTCTGTCGGCTCGAAGACTTCATTCGGGAATGATTGACGAGCAAGACTCAGTGCTCAGGTGCCGTAGGCCTCGGAGGCCAGAAGCGTGGCCTGAGACGCTGAGCGCTGCCGAAGACGGCGTTGCACTGAGGTATGAATCGCAAAGCCGAGCAGGCAAACCAAAATAATGAGGATGAATACATGCATGACGATGTCAACACACTTGAGGCATTAGACCTTTAACAGGGCTCGCAGGGTTTTCAGGGAACGCGCCAGCCGATCAACGGGCCGTTTGCCGGAGTGATCGCGAATGGACGGGTCGGCTCCTCTTGCAAGCAGCAGCTCATAGTTGGGGCCCGCCTCGTCCCAGGACTCGCGCTCGCAGGCCAGGTGGAGGATGGTACGTCCCTTGTCGTCCTGCGCGTTGATCTGCAAACCCAAGCCCAGCAGAAAATCCAGGAACGCAACCTCAGCCGGCCACTGCACACGTGGGGGGCCGAAGACTTCCAAAAACGTATGCAGCAGCGTCTTGCCGTCCGATTGCCGTTGCAAGGGGTCCAGGCCAAAAGTCATCAACAGCTGAAACGTCTCCGGATCACCGCAATAGGCCAGCGTCGAGTTGCCTTTGGAGTCTGGAATCAAGGGATCGGCACCGAGCTCCAACAGCGTCTTGACCAACGCCGATCCGTGCCTCTTTGACCTCATCACGGCATAGTGCAGTGGCGTGCGCCCCGGCTCGTCATAGTCCTCTTCAGCTTGAGAAAGCGCATTGACCTCGGCGCCTCTTTGCACAAGCAATCGAGCCCTTTCAGAGGTTCTGGCGCGGTGCAGCGGCGTCTCATCGCGGGGGCCTGTGGCGTTGGGGTCCGCGCCGTAATCCAGCAATAGCTTGGCGGTTGCCACGTCGTGGCATTCAAACAGCACCGGGTGACCGTCACGTTTCGCATCAACGTCTGCGCCGGCTTGCAGCAGCGCGCGCAACATGGCTTCATACTCCGGCTGCTCCAGATGTTTCGCCAACATTTTCTCCAGCAGGCCAGTGCCTTTGAGTCGTTCAGCGCGCTCCTGAAGTTCTGCGGCATAAACCGCTCGGCTTTTTTGGGCATGTTCACCTCGCCCGTCAATCAGCTCGTGCAAAGGCGCTTTGCGCTGTCCTTTCCAGCGATTAATTCGCGCACCTTTGGCAATCAGCCATTGAACGGTCGCCAGAGAACTCTCTGCGACCGCCACACTTAACGGCAAACGACGAGTATCCAGCGTTGCACCAACCTGCAAAAGCCGCTCGATCATGTCCAAGTCGTTGCGCCGAACCGCGTAGTTAAGCGCTGTCATGAACTCATCGTCCCAGGCTGCGTGCTTCATCTTCCAGTCACTGCTTGGCACGCAGTCAGGCTGTGCGCCCGCCTCAAGCGCGGCGCTTACCCCTTCGACTGAACCCGCCCGCGCGGCATCCAACAGTGCGCGATCAGCCGCAGTGCGCTCCACCACCGCCGGCGGCGGCTCATCAGCCTGGACAATGGTATGGTCGCGACTCAGCCAGTCCAGCCAGGCTTTACCGCCGGCGCTGTCGGCGCGCAGATAGTAAGCATCTGGATCAGAAGGCTCACCAAAAATCATCCATGAAGCCCATTCAGTGCCCGCCATGCCAAGTCGCGACATTTGCGTGATGAAAGCAAAGAAATTCGGCGCGAGCGCCTGCCCGTGCAGCATGGCCAGCTCATGCGAGAAATAGCGCACCGGCTGATGCTCGGGATCAGGATTGGCGTAATCGAGGGTCAAGGCATCGCCATTGGTCAAATTGTAAAAAGCGAACTGGTTTTCCCAAAGCTCCGGGCTGTTGGGCGCTTCACTGAGGTCCTGGTCGGCGAGATGCCGTTTCCAGCGGAAAAATCCGGGAATGGCGTGCTGGTCGATATGCTCGATGCTCCAGACCGCATACCGGTTGCAGCTCATCGTCGGAAGCTCCACCTGACCCAAGGGCTTCAAATGTGAAGGAATGTACCAGCCGAAGTCCACGCAGGCCGACAGCTCAGTCAAACAGGCCCGCAGCTGAGCCGGCACCCGCATGCCATGACGTGACTCCAACGCCGCAACACTCGCTTCTGAAGCCGGTGGCGCTATAAGCAGCGGCGTCAGCTCCCAACCGTGTTTTTTGACCCAGCCTTCCATTCGCTGCCAATCACGGCGCCAAGTGTTCCATAAACTTTTTAGTTGCACGGTTTCTCGCTTTCCGCTATCCAGTGTTCTTTGTCTCCAAAAAAAATGAGACGCTCGACAAATCTCTCCTTACAGCCTAAGCGCAAATAGCTGTTGGCTAGGGATTTTAGGGGGGGATTACCCATCGACATGCGAGGCTGGTCAAGAAGGTGGCGAGAACAATCAAACATTTTCGAGTGGACAGCTGAGGAACTTCCAGAGAACCCCGGCATTGATGGCCGGCAATCGGCCATCAGCGCACGGTCTGGCCCGCCCGGCTCCAGCGAACGCCATCCTCAAGCGCAAAGGAAAACCCGACAAACTCAACCGACCCGAGAATATCTTCGGCCGGCACCGCTCCCCAGAAGCGGCTGTCGTAGCTGTTGTCCCGATTGTCACCCATCATGAAATAGGCATTGTCTGGCACCCTATAAGGCCCTGGCTGTTCAAACCCGGAGCGCCGGTTATTTTCCGGCTGTACGTAGGGCTCAGTTAGCCACTCGCCATCAATCCGTACGGCGCCATGCTCGATCAGAACCGTTTCACCGGGCAGGCCAATCACCCGTTTGGCGAAAACCACCGACGGATTCTGCGGGTAACGGAATACCACCACCTCACCCCGGTCCGGCGGGCGCGACGAAAACGCCCAGGTATTGGCCATGACGAAATCGCCCTGAACCAGCGTCTCGCTCATGGAATTTGCTGGCACCGAAAAGGTTTCATAGCCAAACAGACTGGCGCGGCTGGCGGTA
>PXBU01000461.1 GCA_003566795.1 Puniceicoccaceae bacterium
CTGACCTTGCGCCATGGAACTCAGGAACCGGATCAGCACGGGAGGTAAATACAACGACAATCTCGTTCGGGCTGCCTGGAAAAAGTCGTTGACCTGCAGCAGCGCGATCTCATTCCAATGTGGATCGGCTTTCGGAAGGGAATGCAAATACTTGAGATAGTGAACCAGTGCATTTCTCGCACTCGTCCGGGTGACCTCGGAACGGTAGTCCTCCGGAGCCCTTTTGGCGCGCCAACGCGTCACAAGGCCCAGCGTGATAGGGTCCAGAAACCAACGACGCACTGCTGCGTCCATCTCGACGGGTGCCGAGGCGGTATCGTCGCCCTCATCATCTTCGGTCTCATCGAGCGGGAAAGTGACCCAGGCCATGTCGCCAGACGCCTGCAGCGTGTCGCATAGTGCTGCCGGCAACCTTCTGTAAAGATCCTTATGCAGCAGCCCTCCGTTGACGACGGCCGAGAAGAGGATTCTCCCCAGTGTTCGCAGCCTCTGTTTCCTTTCCTGCTCAGTTCGCTGCTTTTCGGAGGCCGGTTTCGCCTCACGCTCACCCGTTTGGCTTGCGGTCGACGTTTGGGACAGGTTTTGTCGAATATCAGTCATGAAAGCTTCGAGCAGAGACTCGAGCGCGCCGGCCAACGCAATGTTTTTACCGGCAAAAGGGGACTTGTCGCGTTTGATGTAAGTGGCAGGCGATGGCAAGCAAACCTCACCTCCTGTGACCTCTCTCAATTCCTTGAGGAGACTGCGAAGGTGCTTGCGGGCGGCGACGAGATGTGCTGTATCAATTTCCTCCTGGAGCCGAGCCACCAGGTTTTCTGAAGCTTCCCGACTCAGTCCGGCCCCTTTCTGCCTTGAATACAAGGCCGGCGCAGCCTCCTTGAGCAGGTGGTCAACCATCGCGATCGCCCGGTCTTCCTCGGCTTGGCGGGCCTCCCGACGTTTTTCCGAGGCCGTCTTCATTTCTCTCTTCCGGGAAGCACTTCCCATCCAAGTTCGTCCCAGATCCTGCCCAGAGCCGGCGCCACCGCGTCCCGCATCACAGCTGGAGATATTGCACTGTGCCGAGCGTAGGGCTCGCGGCCAATCCCACCGTGGCCCATCCAGGCGTCCACCACGCCTCCGTCCACTCCCAGCTCACGCAGACGGGTTCGCATGTAGTGGCGATGGGAGTTTGGTGCATAGGGGTAGTCAGGTCCGTACGTGATCAGCAATTGGTGGTCAGCATGCTGGAGAGCCCCTCGTTCCGAGATGAAGCGGAAGGCGGCGTCGAACTTTGGCGATCCGAAAATGCTACGGGTGGCCAATTCAACCCTGTGCAGATAGGCCTGGATTTGTCGCTGGACCGGCTCGACAAGCCAAACCACCCGGGCCCCGTACTCGTCCTTCGAATCCTTATCAATAACCCCCAGGAAACCCGATCCTCGCACAAAGTGATCCAGCTCGATCGGATCCCTCACAGCTCGAATCCCGGTCATCCACTGAATCTGACGAACCACGTAGGCCGTGAGAACGTTGTGGACCTCCATCCAATCTTCGACCGATCTTCGCCCCCGAGTTGCTACCACGGCAACAGCATGTTCCTTCATCGCGGCGACGGCTGAACGGAGGCTCTGAAGCGTCGGAACAGCAGCTGATCCAACCCGGGACTTCGGCGGTTGCCGGTCGTTTTCAGGCGTTGGCGCCTCAAGGCCAATCTGGTGCGCGGCCCGTCGCCAGATGCGGCTGTACTGTGCCGCCAGATGCTCACCGGTGACCGCGTAGTAGTACAACCTCGGGTCATTGGTTTGGCGGTGGCGGTAGCTCAGAAGTAGCGCCTCGGCGATATCGCCGTCGAGCGCGTATGTTGCCGACCAGACAAAGCGACTGATTCGATCCGCAGTCATCCGGGTGTGGTGCAATTCGTTCAGGTGGGAAATCCGTGCGTTCAACTCGGCGGATACCTGGTCGATCCGGTCATCAACCGTGGGCGGCAACAAATATCCGCTTTCCTGTAGGGCGGCAAAATCCAGAAGATGTCGGACGACCGGCAGATACCGGGGCAAGGGCAGGAAGAAGCGATGTTCGACCGACCGGAAATGATGTCGATTGCTACTGTCAGGTTGCCAGGACTCAGGCAATCTGGCAGCTGGCACGACCAACTCCTCAGAAGCCAGAATGATGCCCAAGCCCGGGGGCGTGGCCGGGACCGATTCACGCGTAGCCCACAACCGCACCTCGGGCAAATCCGCCACCGTGCAGCCAGTCAAAAGCATGAAACCCAGCTGGACATCGGCGACCCAGCTCCGATTCGCCTGATCAGAAGATTCCCGGCGGCTGACAGGATTCAAAAGAAGCGCCAAGGCCGGCGAATGAAGCGTGCTGCGATGATTCGGTACGGGCTGTTGAGCCGTCTTGAAGGAGCGTGCCCGAAGAATGAGGCGTTGGTTAGCTTGGTCTTCGGTCAGATAATCAGCCGAAATGTTCGGATTACGGGATGATGGCGGGGCAACATAGAGCGTCTGGCGGGTTGTCTCATGGACCGCAGCCAGACCCTCTGAGCGCATCTGGGCGCGCGAGCCCTCGTCCATCGAATCCACGATCAGTCGATGCCGGTAAACCCGATCACCCGGACCGTCAGAAGCAGCGACTGGATCCATTGTGGTGCGGCTGCCGCTTCGTCGGCGTGCACCGGGTTTTCGGGAACGAGGGCTACGATCATCGCGCACGTCGCGCAGCAGCGGCAGCAGACCATCTATGACTTTCCGGTCATATTTCCCGTGTAATGGCTGTTCATGATCCAGCAGGCTTTCCAGGGCCCCGCAGAGAGCGTCCGGTGTCGAGGAGTCCAGAATCACCGCGTCAATCCTCGGATCCGAATGCTGGCCTTGGGCGACCCGACGGCAGGACCGGCCGGCAGACGAGACCGGCGACCGGTAGCTACGGTTCACGACGTAGACCTCACGCACGGCGACCGAGGCGAGGAAGATAGCCTGTAGCTTGCGGGCTACATCAGCATCTGAGCCGGCGCTCGGCTGAGCCGCCAGCGCGGCAAAAACGGGATGATCCGTGATAATGCCGCGGCGCGGCCCCTGACCTAGTAGAGGCAAGTCTTCGGGCTCGGCCTGAGCAACCACCGCACTGACACCCTCGGCCACCCAGCCGATATCGTCACTCTGTCCTACAATGGCGTGCAGACAGGGTTGAATCTCAGACAGCGAGTGGCAAACTTTTGGCCAGTCCGGGTCCGGGTTCTCCGGGACATTGAGCAGCGTCAGCAGCCTAGTCGCGGGATCAGACATAAGGGTCATGCCCGGCCCGCGAGCCGAATCGCTGCAGGATCGACAGGATTTGGGGGGCAGGAGTCAAAATTTTAATGCTTTTGTGCCTCTACATTTTGGGCACAATGTAACCGCAATAGCGATTAATGGTCAAGCGATAAAACCCCGGAAAACGCCTTTCTACAGGCATTTATGTCGCTTTTGCGCTCCTTTCATACCTCTATAGGACTTGGGTTCACACGGCAGGGGTCACTGGTTCGAACCCAGTACCGCCCACCAAAAAACGCATAGAATAGAGCGACTTCGGATTCTGTC
>PXBU01000355.1 GCA_003566795.1 Puniceicoccaceae bacterium
CCGAGTTCCGCGAAGAACTGCGCGACATGATGCGCGAGGCCATCGATCTGGAGAAGGAGTTTATCCGCGACTGCCTGCCGGTCAACGCCGTCGGCCTGAGTGCCGACGAGTTCTGCACTTACATTGATTATATCGCGGACCGCCGCTTGGAAGGTGTCGGGCTCAAGCCGCTCAGCCAGGGCGTGGACAATCCCTTCCCCTGGCTGGCCGAGATGATGGATATCAAGAAGGAGCAAAACTTTTTCGAAGGCCGCGTCACCGAATACCAAAAGGCCTCCGCCCTCGGCGCAGTCGATGATGACGAACTTTAGGGGAGGGCGGAAGTCTGAGAGCTGAGACCTGAGATTTGCTATTCCGCCCAAGTCATGATGCCCAGTAATAGTTCAACTAAGTTTTTTTACAAAACACCTCGTAGCGACTGGCTTTATGCCAGGATAGAGCCCTTTCGCGCAGAAAGCTTGTTCGAATCGAGGGGTAAACCCTCTCGCTACACAATATGACAAATATTTAATGCTCCACGAAGAGAAAGACCTGAAATAGAAAGCCAGCCGTGAAAAAGCTTTTTTAAGCACTCAACATCTCCACCCACCCGCATCCCAACAACTCCCAACCAACCACACCCTCCATGATCCAAAAAATCTCCTTCCAAGAAGACCTCGAACTCAAACGCTTCGCCACCACACCCAAAGAAAAAAAGCCCCGCTTCGAGTGGGGCACTGCCCTCGGTGAAAACCGCCTCTACCGCCCGGAAATCAAGGTCGCTGCCGACGGTTCCGAGCGTGATTTCGACCTGGCCGAGATTGCCGACACCATTGGCAGTGCGCTGACCGATCTGTTGCTCTCCCGGCAAGAGGAGGAGATTTTTACCGAGGTGAACCGCAAGTTCGTCGCGAGTGTGGCCGAGAGTGTCGGCGAAGTGCTGGCCCAGCAGATCGAGCAGGGCCGGGCCCTCAAGCTGTCTACTCACGACGTCCATCTCCTGATCGAAAAGGCGCTCATCGAAAACGACGCCCACGACGTGGCCCGCAGCCTGATGTTTGGCCGGATTAAGTCCGCCAAGGAGGTCGAGCGCGCACCTGTTTCCATCCGCCTCATCCGCCGCAACGGGCAGGTGGTGCCGTGGAGCGAGTCCAAGATCGAGATTGCCGTGCGCAAGGCCTTCCTCGCGCTGCACCTCGATTCCGAACCGGCCGTGGACATCGCCCGCGCGGTGACCGACCGCCTGAACGCCGACGGGAAGGCCTTCATCAACATCGAAGATGTGCAGGACGCCGTCCAGGAGGAGATGATGCGGCAGGGGCACTTTAAGGTGGCCGAGTCCTATATTCTATATCGCGCGCACCGCTCACGCATCCGGGAGGAAGAGGGGCTCGGACCCGTCGACGAGTCACAGCAGGAGTCCATGATCGTCGTGACCGAGGACAACGGCGAAACCAACTTCTGGGACGGCGTCGACCTCAAGCGCCGCATCGACTTCGCCGCGATCGGGCTCGATCTGAACATGAGCATCGAGGAAATCGAGAAAGAACTACGCCGCTCCCTCTACCCGGAGATGAAACGGGTCGATCTCAAGAAGACCATCATCCTGAACGCCAAGTCGATGATCGAGCGCGACGCCGACTTCGCCCGTTTTGCCGGGCGCATTCTGCTCACCTTCATCTATGAGGAAGTGCTGGCTTGGGACATCCTGCGCGACGGCGTGGAAGGTCTGAAAGAAGCCCACCGCCGGGCCTTCAAGCCCTACCTCAAACGCGCCATCGAGATCGAGCGCGTCCATCCCAAGTTACTCGACTTCGATATCGAGCAGATCGCCGCCGCGCTGGACCCCTCCGCTGACCTCGACTTCGACTACCTCGGGGTGCAGACGATGTATGACCGCTACCTGATCGTCGACAAGATGCAGAAGCCGCACCGTCGCCTCGAGGTGCCGCAGTTCTTCTGGATGCGCGTCTCGATGGGACTCTTCCATCACGAAAAGTCCGACCGTGAGGGCTACGCCATCCGCCTCTACAATCTCTACAAGAGCCGCCGTTTCTGCTCCTCCACGCCCACGCTCTTCAACTCCGGCACCCTCCACTCCCAGCTCTCCTCGTGCTATCTCTACAAGGTGGACGACAGCATTGAGTCGATCATGCACCGCGGCATCGCCGACAACGCCTTCCTCTCCAAGTGGGCCGGCGGCCTCGGCGGCTCCTGGACCGCCGTCCGCGGCACCGGCGGCTTCATCAAAGGCACCAACGGCGAGTCGCAGGGCGTCATCCCCTTCCTCAAACTGCACAACGACCAGCTGGTCGCCGTCAATCAGGGCGGCAAGCGCCGTGGCTCCGGCTGCGCCTACCTCGAAACCTGGCACAACGACATCGACGACTTCCTCGAGCTGCGTAAAAACACCGGCGACGACCGCCGCCGCACGCACGACATGAACACGGCCAACTGGGTGCCGGACCTGTTCATGAAGCGCATGGAGGCCCGCCAGGACTGGACGCTCTTCCGCTCCAACGAGACCCCCGACCTGCACGATCTCTACGGCAAAGCCTTCGAGGATCGCTACTGCGAATACGAGGCCATGGCCGAGCGCGGCGAGATCTTCGGCCAGAAACGTCCCGCCATCGATCTCTGGAAGTCCATGCTCCGCATGATCTTTGAGACCGGCCACCCGTGGATCACCTTCAAAGACCCCTGCAACGTCCGCAGCCCGCAGGACCACTGCGGCGTCATCCACAGCTCCAATCTCTGCACCGAGATCACCCTCAATACCGGCGCGGATGAAACCGCCGTCTGCAACCTCGGCTCCGTCGTGCTGGACAGCCACCTCGACAAGGACGGTAACCTCGACCACGAGAAGCTGCGCGACACCATCCAGATCGCCGTGCGCGCGCTGGATAATGTCATCGATATCAACTTCTATCCCACCGAGGCCGCCCGCACCGCCAATTCCCGCCACCGTCCGATTGGTCTCGGGGTGATGGGCCTGCAAAACGCCCTCTACAAGAAGGGCATCGCCTTCGCCTCCCAGGCCGCCGTGGACTTCAACGACGAGTTCATGGAAGCCATCGCTTACTACGCCTACGAAGCCTCCTCCGATCTCGCTGCCGAGCAGGGCACTTACAGTACTTACCAAGGCTCCAAGTGGGACCGCGGGCTGATGCCGCAGGACACCCTCGACCTGCTGGAGCAGGAGCGCGGCTGCGAGATCAAGGTGCCCCGTGCCGGTAAGATGGACTGGAAGCCCCTGCGCGAAAAGATCGCCCAGCAGGGCATGCGCAACTCCAACGTGCTCGCCATCGCGCCCACCGCCACCATCTCCAACATCATGGGCACCACCCCCTGCATCGAGCCCACCTACAAAAACCTCTTCGTCAAGAGCAACCTCTCCGGCGACTTTATCGTGCTCAACGGCGAGATGGTGCGCGACCTCAAGGCCCGCGGCCTCTGGACCCCCGAGATGCGCGACCAGCTCAAATACTTCGACGGCGAGCTCGAATCCATCCCCGAGGTGCCCGAGGACCTGCGCGAAAAATACAAGACCGCCTTCAGCATCGACTACCGATACTTCGTGGAAGC
>PXBU01000031.1 GCA_003566795.1 Puniceicoccaceae bacterium
ACCAGCGTCCGTGGGGTATCGTAGTCAATTTGGCGAATTTTACTCATTTTCATGGGAAGGTAATTCTATCTACCCCGCAGGCAAGCCTCGTCTTGGGCGCATCCACCACTCAATCCACCACAAGCAACCGGGTCCAATTAAAACTGCGGCGACTCCACCTTGGGCTCGGCATCGCTATCGCGCTGCCGCTACGTTTTGTGCTCGGCATCGCTCTCGCGCTGCCGCTACGTTTTGTGCAATTTGGCATCGCTCTCGCGTTCTCGTTGCTGGCACTTCGTTTCGTGTGGCTCGGCATCGCTATCGCGCTGCCGCTACGTTTCGTGCAATTTTAGATAGCCAACTTGCAACCACCGAGTTCGTTCAGGGTTTGCAATTTCGAAAAAACGCCTAAGGCTCCCTCCCATGGCTAAAGTTATCTTTAAAAAATCGAATCTGGAATGTGAATGGACTGGCGAGCACGAAAGCATCCTCGAGCTGGCGGAGGCGAACGACCTCGACTTGGACTACGGCTGCCGCATGGGCAACTGCACCGCTTGCCAGCAGCCGGTCGTCGCGGGTGAGGTCGAATACCCGAACGGGCACACAGGTGAGCCGGAGGAAGGCAACGAGCTTCTCTGCTGCAGCCAGCCCAAGGGCGATGCTGAGCTGGTGATCGATGCGTAGCGTCTACCGTAGTGCGCTGCTTATAGTAACTCCGTAGGCTGGGCGGGGCTTATTTGTGCCGGGGGAGGCGCTTGCTGGACGGGCGGTGGCCGCTTTTCCGATTCGGAGCGCTTGCTGAAGCTGCGCGCTACGTGGTGCGTTGCGTCTACCGTAGTGCGCGCTAGGCATCGGGTAAAAACCGAATGCCGCTTTGCTGCATGAATTTGACTGGGTTTTGGTAAACGAAGCGGTCGATGGTTGCTTCGTCGAAGCCGCGTTTACGCAATTCAAGAATCGCCTTGGGCAGTGCGAGTGGATCGCTCACCCCCCAGTCGCAGGCGGAATTCATCCACAGGCGGTTGCTGTCGCCGTAGCGCTCCAGCATATCGACCGCCCTCGGCGGGGTGCATTTCGACTCCGGGTAGAGGGTGATCCCGCCCCAGAAGCCGGCATCGAGCACCATCTTAATGGTGTGCTCCTCGACATGATCGATCATCACTCGGCCGGGGTCGATGTCGCCGAATTGGCGCAGCATGTCGATCGTCAGCTTGGTCCCTTTGAATTTATCCTCGAGATGGGGCGTATGAATCAGGATCAATTGATTATGATCGAGGGCCAGCTGCACCTGTTCTTCAAAAATCGCCGCCTCGTTTTTTGAATTCTTGTTCAGCCCGATCTCCCCGACGCCCAGCACATTTTCCTGTTTCAAAAATTCGGGAATGATGTTGATCACCTCCCGGGCGAACTGGGGATCCTCGGCCTCCTTGGGGTTGATACAGATCCAGGAGTAATGGGCGATGTGGTAGCGCGCCGCCCGCTTCGGCTCATGCTCGGTCAACTGGCAAAAATAGTCGTAAAACCCGGCAACCGAACTCCGGTCAAACCCGGCCCAAAAGGCTGGCTCGCAAATCGCGCGGCAGCCGGCCATGGCCATTGCTTGATAGTCGTCCATGGTGCGACTGACCATGTGGGCATGCGGTTCGATATAACGCATCAGCTTAGTCCTTGTTATAAGCGCCGACCGCCGGACCGGCACCGGCTTGTTCCAGGGGTCCCTCAGAAGGGTCACTCAAGAGGTTCAGTACCCCTTCCGCACGATCAGGAGCATCCAATGCTGCGAGAGCCTTCACAAATTCCCGGTAGCGGTAATCGCCTGTCTCACCCGACCGCTCAACCCGGTCCATGAACGCCGCGATGTCGATCAACTTCGACCGGGCATCCATGAAGTAGAGTTCCACCATGTTTTGTTCTGTTTTTGGCATGCCGTTTACTTCTTACGAAACAGGGACGCGGATAACCGTGAATTTACGTGAATAATTGGTTCAAGCAAAATCGGCCTATTCCATCAGCAATTAAAGTCCCGTATAGATGTTATTCAGTGCCTGTAATGAATAGGCGGTCACCAGCAAGGGGTTGCTCTCCATCCAACGGCTGTTCTCGTTGATCCAGAAGCCGGGATATCTGTGGTGCGAGATGAGTTTGCGCGCCAGCTCATAGCGCCAGTCCACTTCGGTGCCGTCTTCGAGGACCAGTTTGTCTTCGCCGTAGGCGTCGAGCGCTCTCGCCATGACAGCGTAGTAGTAATAAAGGCCTTCTTCTCCCAGGCCGACGTTATCCTCCAGATTGAAATTACCTTTCAGCCATTCGACCGCCGCCACGACGCGCTCGTCGTCGCGGTCGAGCCCGGCATAGATCATACTCATCAGACCCGCATAAGTCATGCTGCCATAGGAGCGGAAGCCCGTACCGCCGGATTCTTTTTCAAAGCTGCCGGCGAAGCTGTCACCGGGCCGGTAAATGAAGCCACCACGGTTGGCCGGATCGCCGCTGACCCATTCCTCTTGATTCGTCTCGGGCAGATTTTGAGTACTGGTGAGAAACTGGATAGCCGCCTCCCAGTCCAGCCGGGCAACGGTCTCATCATCCCCATCCACCAGGTGACGCGTCTCGTGCAGTGCCTGAATGGCCAACATCGTATTCGAGAGATCCGCTTGGTGGCTGCTGCGCCCGTAACCGATGCCACCGGAGAGAACCTTCAGGTCGTCCTCGGTGTAGAATTGTTGCTGACTCACCACAAACTCCCGTGCGCGAATCATGGTTTCCTTCAGCTCGGCCAACTCCGCCTCGCTCAGCAACTCATGCTCCTCGGCGATCGGGTAATACACATTCAAGCACATCAGTGAAATCGCAGAGTTATAGGAATAGAGCCCGCGGTTGTAGATCCCGCCGTCCTCCTGCACATAGCTTTTCAAAAAGGCAATGCCCTTGGCCACCGTGTCGGATTTTTGCCAGCGCTCGCTGTCCACCGGACTCTCTAAAAAGCTCCGCACAATGATGGCCGTGATGGCCGGAAAATCGGTGCTCGACCAATAGCCGTCGAGCGTCTGCTCCTGCGCGAGCTGGGTCAGCGTCTGGTGAATCGCGTGATCGACCTCATTGCGCAGCGACAGGTTTTGGACACCCTCCTCCGCATGCACTGGCAGCACCCAGAGTGCCAGCAGACCCGCTACGAAGAATGAGAGAGAAAACTTTTTCGTTTGATGTGTCATAATGGATACCTGTTTTGTTAGTGAATATTGCCGAATACCCTAGCAGGTTATACACGGCCAACAAGGTATTAGTTCATTTTTTACACGAGCTTCGCGCTACGGTGCGGCACCGGTCCGATCGTGCCCCCCGGCACAAAGGAGGCCTCAATCAGCGATTGGCGGCGGGATTCCTGGCCCTGATCGAGTTGGCTGACCCAACGCCGCACATGCTTAATCAAACGGCTCTGATCCCAGTTGAGATGCGAGATCATTGGATGCGCCCAGATAAAAGCCGGATTCGTCTCGCTACAGAGCATCGAGACGTCACGCGGTGCCACCACACCGCGCAGGGCGAGGTGCTGCTGCACGGCAAAATA
>PXBU01000160.1 GCA_003566795.1 Puniceicoccaceae bacterium
CGAGAAACAGAGGTTCAGTTTATTGTCGGGCGCCCGGAAAGTGCAGTGGACAGCGTCGAAGCGGTGGAACTCATGCTAAATTTGATGCATGGTGGAAATCTCAGTCGGAGACAAATTGAAGAGCGTATCACCTACACGGAATAATCTTTCGTTCTAGCAACGAGAAACTATCCCGCCCTTCCCAGCGGGTGCACTGTCACATCGACTCCCCGCGATGCCAGCACGGAGCTCGGCCCCGGCTCGGGCGTGGGGAGCTGGTTCAGCGCAAACAAACGCTTCGAATGCTGGGTCAGCTCGACTTGCTGCAGTGGATAAGGCCGATGGTGGACCTGTCCGCTCAAGAGCCGCTTCCGCTTCCAGTCATACGAAAAGAGCCGGTAGCGCTCGACCAGAAAGAATTCCAGCGTCCCGGGCTCGGCCGCAAAAGGGGCTTCCCGGCGCGTCCATTTGTAATGCTGCGGCGCGTCCCATCTACCCGCCAGTCGCAACCTGGACTGGTAGTGGATTGTTGCTGCCGATTGCTCGATCTCAAAGCGTGCCAGCCGGTAATTGAGGTGAAAGAACCGGCGGGCAATCGCATTGGCCAGCGGCTGCGGAGTATCGAGTGAGTAGAACCACACCCCCGGCCGACCCTGTGCATCGACCACATAGGTGCGCAAATTCAGCTCCGGGAAATTCGAGAGCCAAGGCAGTGCCGGCAGAAATCGCGGCCGCACCCTTTGCATCTGAAACGGCACCACACCGATCCACGCCGCACCATCAAAGGTATCCACCCGCAAGCCCGCCGGCAAACCCCGCTGCACCACTTCGGGATCCACCGCCCAGTGCAAAAAGAGCAACTCATGCCAGCGCTGATACATCACCGCAGCCGCCTGCGGCCGCTGCCGTTCATCCAAACGCGCACGGGCCGATAACTGAGTCTCATCTGTAGCCATGCCGAATAATCGCCCCACGCCAGAAATCATAACAGTGAACTCTGGGGGGGGCTAATGACTAATAACTGATACTGAATCCGCACAACGGGTGAAGTCCCGACAACGTCGGGGGACTGATCGAGATGAGCCATTGGTAAGCCCGTGGTGCCTGCGCTTGCGCATGGCACCATCGCCGTTGAGGCGATGGCCCAGCGGCGATGAGGCGATGGCCCAGCGCGGGCCACATATCCACCCCGACGCCATTTCATCCGGTTCCGCCGACGCCTATTTCTCCGAATCCAGCAGTATCTTATACTCGACCGAGTCGATCAGGGCCTCCCAGGTGGCTTCGATAATATTATCGCTGGCACCAACGGTGCCCCAAATTTCGTGCCCGTCGGTCGACTCGATTTGCACCCGGATAATGGCATCCGTGCCGTGCTGGCTGTCCAAAATTCGCACCTTGAAGTCAATCAGCTCCACTTCGGAAATCTCGGGGTAGACCGGGGCGATCGCCTTGCGCAGGGCGGCATCCAATGCGCCTACAGGACCATTTGATTCGGCTACCGTGTGGTGCACTTCATCCCCGACGCGGATCTGGACCGTGGCCTCGGAGACCGTGCGATTCAGCGCGGTTTGATGCCCCACCATCACCCGATAGCCGAGCAACTCAATATCATCCTGCTTGTTTTTAAGCAGGCGATTGAGCAAGAGCTTGAACGAAGCATCAGCGGCCTCATATTCGTAGCCCTTGTATTCCAGCTCCTTAAGTTTACCCAAAAAGTCTTTCAGCTCCGGCGAGCGGGCGTCCAAGTCGACGCCGATCTCCCGCGCCTTCATGATGACGCTACTGCGTCCCGACATATCCGAGACCAGCACGCGGGTGCGGTTACCCACCAGTTCGGGCTCAATATGCTCGTAGCTTTCTTTTACCTTGGCGGCAGCATCGGCGTGCACCCCCCCCTTGTGCGCAAACGCACTGGCACCGACAAAGGGTGCCTTGATATCCGGCGAGCGGTTGGCCATCTCATCGACGAAGAGCGAGAGGTCCCGCAATTTGTTGAGCTGACCGCTGCAATTCAAAGTTTTCCCCATCTTGAGTGCCAGATTGGGGATGATGGTGGTCAAATTGGCATTTCCATTGCGCTCGCCCACCCCATTCATGGTGCCTTGCACCAGGATGGCTCCGGCATCAACCCCAGCCAGGGAGACCGCCACCCCCAGCCCGGAATCGTTGTGGCAATGCACGCCAATCGGCGTCTCCGGAAAGTGGGCGCAAACTTTACCCACGATGGCCTCAACTTCAGATACCAGTTTCCCGCCGTTGGTATCGCAGAGCGTTAAATTCATCGCCCCGCCCCGCTTGGCCGCCTCCAGGGTTTGAATCGCATAGTCCGGGTCGTCACAGTAGCCGTCGAAAAAGTGCTCCGCATCGTAAATCACCTCGCGCCCGTTCTCGCAGAGGAATCGCACCGAGTCCTCAATCATTCGCAGATTCTCCTCGGCCGTGGTGCGCAAGATCTCCGTCACATGCAGCAGCCAGGTCTTGCCAAAAATCGTGACGACCGGCGTCTTCGCATCCAGCAGTAGTTTCAGCTGCGGGTCCTCCTCTGCCGACAGGCTCGCACGTCGCGTTGATCCAAACGCAGCGAGCTTGGCATGCTCCAAGTCCAGCTTGCGCGCCTCCTCAAAAAAAGCCAAATCCCGCGGATTCGAGCCAGGCCATCCGCCCTCAATATAATCAATCCCAAAATGGTCCAGCTTCTCCACGATGCGGAGTTTCGCCGCGACGGTAAAAGAAACCCCTTCTCCCTGCGTCCCGTCACGCAAGGTGGTATCATATATTTGGATAGGTTGATTCATAGCAAAATTAAAAGCGAGCAGATCACAGGCATCAATCCCTGGGGGCAAACTCAAAAATAATTCCGAAAATTGGGGTTGAACTCCAGGATAATCACCTGTTAACACTATGCTTTCTGGAATGGAGACGTGGCTGAGTGGCCGAAAGCGCTTCTTTGCTAAAGAAGTGAACCTCAAAAGGGTTCCATGGGTTCGAATCCCATCGTCTCCGCCATTTTGCCCAGCAAAACAATTTATCCGCACAGCGGGCCAGGGATGAGAACTTGTTCGACGCAGGGAGCTAAGCGACCGGAGATGGGGCACCCGCAGGGTGATCGCAAAGCGATGCCGCAGGCACCAATCCCATCGTCTCCGCCATTTTGCCCAGCAAAACAAAGTATCCGCGCAGCGGACCAGGGATGAGAACTTGTTCGTCGCAGGGAGCTAAGCGACCGGAAATGGGGCACCCGCAGGGTTAATCTAAAGACCGATGACGAGCAGGACTGGGATTACGATTAAGAGCCAAATTTACCCCGCGTAAAAAATTGTGCCCATACCCTGAGTCGGTCGAAGGATCGGCTCTCGCTACCACCTGAGAACGGCAAACGGGCACCACAACACAAAACTCAGCCAAAGACCTGCCTCCTCAAGCTCTGAATCGTGGCCAGTCCTTGCCAGTCAGCCCCGCGCAATGGATGCACCTTCGGCGGATATTTTCGTTTTTTCTCCCGCTGCCAAGCCCCCACAAAGCCCCGCACAAACTCCTGGCTGCCCA
>PXBU01000021.1 GCA_003566795.1 Puniceicoccaceae bacterium
AGAGAGCGACGCGGTTCGCGCTGGAGGATTATACCTTCGAGTTGCAAGTGCCGACAGGTGGTATTTTTCCGGCTGGGGAGGAAACCCAGTTTGAATTGAGTGTGCTTGCTGCCGGTGGGGAAAGCCCGGTTGAGCTCGAGCTCATTATGGGGGCCTATGCGCATCTGGTCGTCTTCGACGAAAAAGGGCGCGGCTTCGCGCATCTCCACCCGCAAAATCCCTTTATCAGCCAGCAGGATCCGCTCAACCCGGACCTGCGTTTCAGCTTTTCCCCGGCCGAGCCGGGCAAGTATCGCCTTTGGGCCCAGTTGAAGATCGACGGACAAGAGCGCTTCGTGCCCTTCGATCTGGAAGTAGTGGATGGGGCGTAGCGAGGGGGACCCTCTCCTATAGGACGGGTGAGGGGAACCACACCCGCAGGAAAAACCAGATGACGACGCCGGTGACGGATACGTAGAGCCAGACGGGATAGGTCCAGCGGGCGATACGGCGATGCGCCTCAAACCGGCGCAAAGCCGCAAAAGTAAGGGTATTCAAGATGAGGGGGAGTGCGACTCCGGCCAGAATGATGTGCGAGATCAAGATCGCGAAATACACGGAACGCACCGCACCCGTGCCGATGAACGGGGTGTCTCCGTGCAGCGTATGGTGCGTGAGGTAGCCCACCAAAAATGCGGCTGAGGCGAGGGTGGCCGCGATCATGGCCGCCGCATGGGCCTGCTTCTTTCCCTGACGGATAAACCAGATGCCCAAGGCCACCGCACTGGCGCTGGTCGCATTGCAGGCGGCATTAAAGTGCGGCAGCCAGGGCAAGCCGTCACGCCAAAGCTCTTCCAGCTCAAAGGCATAGATCAGCCACATCAGCCCGATATAGATGACGGCACTGAGAGCGAGATTGACGATGGTGATGGCGCGGTTGGACATAGCTTGCCGGTTGTAGATAAAACTGTCCCAATAGCAAGCGCTGGCAAACAGGCGTAAGCCCTCCGTGATGCGTATGTGCCTCGTAGCTGTTGGCGGGTCGGCCGCCGCAGCGGGTCGGGCGATGATTCAGCCCGACGACTCTGTTGTTATCACTGCATCCAACGCCAGTTCCAATTGCTCGGCGCGTTCGTTATGTTCGGCGAAGCGCAGGCCGAGCCCGAGCAGGCGGACATCTCTGCCGCTTCGGCCCCAGGCCTCCGCCAGCAGCGCATGGAAGATGTTCAGGTCCGGTTGCGTGGCACCGGTCTCTGCGGTGGTGCGGCGAAAGTCGGCGAACTTGAGTTTCACGAAGAGCTTGGCGATCTGCCGGTCCGGGGCCTGGGCGCGCAGGTCGGCCATCAGTTCCGCAAACTGCGTCGCCAATGCGTCGTGGCAACTTTCCAGGTCGGTGAGATTTTGCGAAAAGGTGCGCTCGTTGCTGAGGCTCTTGCGGGTGCGGTGCGGCTCCACCGGGCGCTCGTCGATCCCGCGACAGAGATGGAAGAGTTCCAGCCCGAAACTACCGAATTGCCGGGCCAGCTGGGTGCGGTCCAAGGCTTGCAGGTCCCCGCATGTCGCGATGCCCCCGGCGGCCATGCGCGCGGCGCTCTTCGGGCCGACGCCCCAGATCTTCTTCACCGGCAGGTCCCGCATGAAGGCTTCCACCTTTGACGGGGGCACCACCAGTTGGCCGTCCGGTTTGTTCCAGTCGCTGGCGATCTTCGCCACCAGTTTGTTGGGGGCGATCCCGGCCGAGGCGGTCAGGCCGGTTTCCCGGCGGATGTCGTCGCGGATGGATCGGGCGATCTCCGCGCCCCGCTGCTTGAGGTGGCTGACGTCGAGGTAGGCCTCGTCGAGGGAGAGGGGTTCGATGAGCTTTGTGTAGCGAGCGAAAATCTCACGAATTTGGGTGGAGACGGCACGATAGAGTTCGAAGCGGACCGGGAGGAGGATGACCTGCGGGCAGAGCTGCTTGGCCTTGAAAACCGGCATGGCCGAGCGCAGGCCGAACTGGCGCGCCGGATAGTTGCAGGTGGTGAGCACGCCGCGCCCGGAGGAGCCGCCGACCGCAACGGGCTGGTCGGCCAGCTCCGGGCGCTCACGAATCTCCACGGCCGCGTAAAAGCAGTCCATGTCGATGTGGATGATGCGTCGCAGAGCTTTCACAGTCGGATGTTCAGATGCCTGAATGTGTTGGTTCCGCGCCGATTGGCAAATCATGATCCGAGATGAAAAACGTTGTCCGGGTGCTTCATCCCCGGACTACGATAGGGCAGAAACATTGCGAATGAGCGTTGCCTGTACGCGACGCGATTGTGGCCCGCAGCTGTTTGTGGCGTGGCCGCCGTAGCGGGGCGGGCGATGAATCAGCCCGACTACGGAGCCTTCGGATCCGGCAGGGTTTTGTCCGCGATGTTTGCCAGCAGTTCGGTCAGGAACTCCTCCGGCTTTTTCAGGCCTTCGAGGGCCTTGTTGGCGCGGGAGTTGACCTTGACCAGGCCTTGCTCGGCTTCCTGTTTGCCGAGCACCAGGAAGTGGGGCACCTTCTCGACGTGGCACTTGCGGATCTTGGCGCCGAGCTTGTCGGCGATCGCGTCGACGGAGACGCGGACCTTGGCGGCTTTGAGCAGCTTCTCGATCGCGCGGGCCTGCGGCACGAGATCGTCATTCATCGGGAGGATGCGCACCTGCTCGGGCGCCAGCCAGGTGGGGAAGTTGCCGGCGAAGTGCTCGATCAACACGCCGCAGAAGCGCTCCATCGAGCCGAAGGGGGCGCGGTGGATCATGACGGGGCGGTGCTTCTCGTTGTCCGCGCCGATGTAAGTGAGGTCGAAGCGCTCGGGCAGATTATAGTCCACCTGCACCGTGCCGAGCTGCCACTCGCGACCGATCACGTCCTTGACCACGAAGTCGATCTTCGGGCCGTAGAAGGCGGCTTCGCCGGGCTCTTCGGCATATTTTACGCCGAGGGTTTTGGCGGCTTCGCGCAGGGCGGCCTCGGCCTTGTCCCACTTTTCGGTATCGCCGGTGTATTTGTCGGAGTCCGGGTCGCGCAGGCCGATGCGGACGCGGTAGTCGGACATGCCCAGAGTGTTGAAGACCAGTTTGACCAGGTCGAGGCAGCCGGCGATCTCTTGTCCGACCTGGTCTTCGGTGCAGAAAATATGGGCGTCGTCCTGGGTGAAGCCGCGGACGCGGGTCATGCCGTTGAGCTCGCCGGATTGCTCCCAGCGGTAGACGGTGCCAAACTCGGCCAGGCGCACCGGCAGGTCGCGGTAGGAGTGCGGCTGGCTGTCGAAAATCTTGATGTGCATCGGGCAGTTCATCGGCTTGAGCAGGTAGCCGTCGATCTCGCCCGAATCGAGCCGGTTGGAGAGGTCCGCGCAGGTGCAGCCCTCTTGGGCCAGTTCGTCCACCGTGCCCGGCTCGACGATAGCGGGAAATTGCGACTCCTTGTAGTAAGGGAAGTGGCCGGAGGTGCGGTAGAGCCCGAGCTTGCCGATGTGGGGGGTGAAGACCTGATCGTAGCCGGTCTTTTGCAGCTCATCGGCGATGAAGCTTTGCAACTCCTGGCGGATGACGGCCCCGTTCGGCGTCCAGAGCACCATGCCGGAGCCGACAGCCTCGTCGATATGGAAGAGCTTGAGCTCCCGACCCAGCTTGCGGTGGTCGCGCGCTTTGGCCTGTTCGAGCCGTTCGAGGTATGCCACAAGCTCCTCTTTGCTGGGAAAGGCGGTGCCGTAGATGCGCTGGAGTTGCTGGTTCTTCTCATCACCCCGATGGTAGGCTCCGGCAATGGAGAGTAGCTTGAAGGCTTTGATCTTCTTGGTGTAGTTGACATGGCTGCCGCCGCAGAGGTCGATGAATTCCCCGTTCCGGTAGAAGCTGACCTGCTCGTCTGCGGGAATGTCGTCGAGGCGACCCAGTTTGTAGCGTTCCTGGCCGATCTCCTTGATTTTTTGGACGGCCTCCTCACGGGAGCATTCGACGCGCTCGAACTTCTGGTTCTCCTTGATCACTTGCTTCATCTCCGCCTCGATGGCTTCCAGGTCAGCTGCATCAAGCTTCTTCTCCAGATCGAAGTCGTAGTAGAAGCCGTTTTCGGTGGGCGGGCCGATGTCGAGCTGCGTCTCCGGGTAGAGGCGAAGCACCGCAGTGGCGAGCACGTGCGAAGCGGAGTGGCGGAGTTCCTCAAGGGGGGACATGGCTTTCATGGAAAGAAGTGTATCGCTGGGTGTTGGGAAGTGTAAACGCAGCCGGGTAGGCTAGCAATGAGCAGGAAGGAAATTTGCTTTTTCGAAGTTCAGAAAGACAGAAGTCTGCCGAGAGCTAGTCAACAACGGATTGCCTCTGACAGCTCGACCCCGGCTTTTACACTGTTGGGCAAGAATCCCGTGCTTTGCGAAAAGGTATTGCCCGTTGCAGTTGCGGGCCGAGGGAGGGTGGGACGCATCATTCTTGACATAGCGAGCGGATATCAGAGCTTGAAGCACATCGGGATACTGCAATGCTAGCTATTTTTCTTCCGATAACTTTCTTCTCTTCTCTTAAAACGATGGCATCTCTCGACGCAGCGGCCGCGCCTAAAAACGGAAACGACAAAGTTCAGGACCTCGAGGTCAAAGACGCACAGATAATTTTTAACTCTGTCTGGTCGCTGCTGGAGGAGGAGTTGGGCGAAGCGTATCTCCGGTTCCCTAAGGAGATTTTCTGGCTGAACGGCGCGCCCGGTGCGGGTAAGGGGACGAATACCGAATTCATTATGCAGTATCGCGATCTGACTGCACCACCGCTGGTAGTGAGTTCGCTGCTGAATACGGAGGAGGCCAAGAAGAAGAAGGATGCCGGGATGTTGGTTGGCGACCGTGAAGTGGTGGAGATCATGTTGCGGCGGCTGCTGGACCCGGTTTTCAAATCAGGTGCCGTTGTCGATGGTTTTCCCCGCACCAAGGTGCAGGTGGAGTGTGTCAAGATGCTCTACAACAAACTGATCGAGTTGCGCGTCAAATATCGGGATACACCCTACGCTGAATATTTTAAAAAACCGCACTTCCACATCGTCGTTCTCTTCATCGATGAGAAGGAAAGTGTGAAGCGTCAGCTCCACCGGGGCCGTGAAACCATGGTGCACAATGCCGAGGTTAGTGATACCGGAGTTGGCGAAATCAAAGAGTTGCGGCCGACCGATCTCGATGCCAAAGCCGCGCTCAATCGCTACCGTACTTTTAAAGAAAAGACTTATGATGCGCTCAAAGAACTGCGGGAGATCTTCTTTTACCACTTTATCAACGCCCATGGGCCGGTCGAGGAAGTCCGCCAGCGCATCGATGAAGAACTCCGCTACCAGGGTTCGCTCGAACTCGATGAAGCGACCTATGACCGCATTGCGCAAATTCCGGTCGCGACATCTTTGTCCAAACATGCCCGGCAGAACTTGGTGGATCGGCTCGACACTTATGCGGATCGACACACCAAGCTTTTTGAGAAAGTGATCGATCTGATCAAGCGTGAGTTCATCCCCATTATCGAGCGACATGCGATTTCCGGCAGCGCCGTGATCAATACGGAGAACTCGATCCTGAAAAATACCACCGCGCTGGCGATGCTGATTGATGTCTTCTCCGAGCGTGGCTACCAAGCGATTGTTGATCTTAATCGCGAGGAAATTCCAGATTCCATCGACCCCGAGACCTATGCAATCAAGACACGAATCAAAAACGTTTATCGTGTCCGCATACAATTCAAAGGTTCGGAAATCCGTCGCGGGCGGTAGCACGCATTGTTCACCAACTTGGTTGGAGGGAGTGCGTTATTTTTCTGCTGGATTGGTGAACAAGTTAATCCCAAACGATACCAGCAGGTCCGCTCTTATAAACAATCTTATCCTCTCGCTCGATTAGATTCTTATGGGGCAACTCTCTCCTACAGCTTGTTGCCTTTCGCATCCGTGCCGCAGAGAGAGACCTCCATGCCCAGCTGCTTGGCCAGCTCGGCCTTGGCGTAGAGACATTGGTCGGCCTCCTTGGCACTGTTGGCGTAGGCGACGTTGATGTGGTTGGCCTTGTGGCGGGCCATCATCTGGTCGCGTGAGACGCCATAGGTGACGGCGTGCATGATGGGCCACTGCGGGGTGGTTTCTTCCAGTCGGCGGCGGGTTTCTTCCTCGGGCAGTTCGACGACCTTGGCGCGGCCGAGGTCCATCTTCAGCTTGCCGTCTTCGATAAAGACGCGGCTCCAGACGATCTCGCCGGGCTTGGCGATGCCGTGCAGGGTGCTGCCGCCCTTGGGGAAATACATGGCGGGCTGGCGGTAGCCGTGGCTGCCCTTCCAGCCGCCGATGTGGTGCTCGACCGGAGCGGAGCCGGAGATGAGGAAGACCCAGACGTAGTCGTCGGTCGTGCCGGACCGGTCCCAGTCGCCCCAGCGCAGGTCGTGCAGGGTGGTTTCGACCGGTTGCTTGAGGGCGGCGTGGAGGCGCTTGGTGAGGAGGGCGTCGAGGCCGCAGCACTCGTCGACTTCGTTGAAGTGGGGGAAAGGCTCGCCTTTGAGGATGACTTCGCCCCGGTCGTTTTTTACCGGTGGGCGGTCGCTGCTGTTGAGCATGCCCTCGACCAGATCGGAGGCCGGGCAGAGGTCTTTCAGGCCCTGTTGGTATTGGATGCCGATCGCGTCGCAGCCGAAGCGGTCGCCGATCCGGCAGGCGGCGATATACATCTTACATTGTTCCAGCACTTGCGCCTTGGTGAGCGCGGTCGCGCCGTTGCGTCCGAAGTGGAAGCGGAAGCCCTTCTGCTTGATCCAGGTAAAGACGGCTTCGGCTTCTTTTGCGGTGACGGTCTGCATCTCGGCGTAGAGTGCGGACTGGCTGAGCTGTTCTTTAAAGACCCCGGTCCGGAACAGCAGCTCGTCCGGAATGGCGGCGTTATACATGCCCATGCAGAACTCGTCGAAGACGCCCATGATGGCCTTGTTCTTGTCCAGGTCCTTGGCGATGGTTGCCGCGATTTTTTTGGCTTTGGCGGGCGCGGCTTTGCTTTTATATTTTTTGACGTGTTTGGTCGGGTGTTTGACTTCGCCGGTCTCCAGCCACTGCTTCAGCTTCTTCTGGAAGGCTTTGTCGCTGCTGAAATCCTCACTCCACAGAGTGGAATACTTGACGCCGGCCTTGGTCAGTGAGCCGTTCAGGTTGAGCATGCCGACCAGTCCCGGCCAGGTGCCGCTCCAGTTGGCGACCGTGAGTATCGGGCCCTGGTGGGAGAGGAGACCGTGGAGGAGGTGGTGGGAGTATTGCCAGACCGCTTCGGCGACAATGAGCGGTGCCTTGCGGTCGATTTTGGCAAAGACGTCCATGCCCTCGCGCTGGCTGGCTATAAAGCCGTGCTGTTCCTCGGGTTTGTAAGGGTGGGCGCGCTTGAGCTTGCCGCCGAGACTGGCGACAACCTTGCTGAGTGTTTGCTCCATCTTATCCTGTTCTTCCCAGCAGTTCTGGTTGGCGGAGAGACGGAGGTCGCCGTTGGCGACGAGGAGAACGGTTTTTTCCTTAGGCATAATTTTATATGAGCATGGGGATTTCTGAAAACCTGTCCCTGAGCAGCTATCGCTTACTCAGGGACAGGCTTTCAAGTTTTGGCTATTTTTCTTCAAAAAACGATCATTTTCTTTGAATCTAATCTTTGCAGCGTTGGCTATATGTTGGCCAGTCCCTTTTTGAGAATGATGTTGCCATACTTGGCTCGCTCGCCGGTCATGACGATGGCGTAGCAAGATTTGCTACGCTCGTAAAAAGCGAAACGTTCGACGCGTTCGATTACAGTCTGGGCATCTGCCCCGGCTGTCGCCATCGCCGCGCGGTAATCTTTTTCCACCTGTGGGTCGAGTGCGTCACCCGGCACCGCGGCCATCATCGCAAAAGGAGCGTCGACGTAGCTGTCGAGGGGGAAGAGGGGCAGGATGGCGGTCAGTAAATCCGTAATGCCGATGCCATCCGCCCGGATGAGCCGCTGGCCCAGGGTGTCGCCGGGGTAGTGTGCGTCGGCGAGCAGTATCTCGTCGCCATGCCCCATGCGATAGAGCGCATTGAGTAATTCGGGGCTAAGCAAAGGGGAAATACCATTGAGCATGGTGCGTTATTGACTGGTCGCAGGTCCTTCGTCAATGAAACCTGTCTGCTCTCTTCCGTAGGGGTGCAGCTCTGCGGCACCCGCCAGCGTTGTTTTTGGGGGCGGCGTTCAGGTCTGATCGATGACGGCCCGGTGTCCCCCGGCGAAGTCCCGCTCGATGCTGATTCTCATGGCCGGATCGGTGATTGCTTTGTCAGCTTAGCGGGGCAATTTTTTAATTAGTTTTTTTATACGTTTCAGTGACGCAGACTTTACACATTATCACGGGCACGACTGCTGTCGGCAAGACGGAGTATGCCCTATCCTACGCCGAGGCGCATGGTGCCGAGATTATTTCCTGCGATGCGTCATTGGTCTATCGGGGGATGGATATCGGCACGGCGAAGCCGACGGCTGCCGAGCGGGCGCGGGTGCCCCACCACTTGATTGATATCTGTGAGGTGAACCAGCCATACGATATCGTCGCTTATGTGGAGGATGCGCGCCGTGCGGTTGAGTCTGTCCTCTCCAGGGGGAAGGCGGTACTGATTACGGGGGGCAGTGGGTTCTACTTGAAGAGTTTTTTCGCGCCCGTGGTGGATACGCTCCTAGTGCCGGAGTCGGTCCGCCAGACAGTGGCGATGATTTACGAGGAGGCCGAGTTGGCGGGGTTAATGTGTGAACTGCGACGATTGAATCCCTCTGGCGTCGACAATCTGGATACAAAAAATCCGCGGCGGGTGATGCGGGCCCTGGAGCGCTGTATGGCCTCGGGCAAAACTTTGGCTGAACTCCAGGCCGAGTTTGCGGCCCGTCCGGCACCCTATGCCGGATTTGCGAAGCGTGTCATTTTGCTGGAGCGGGAGAAGGATGTGCTTAGGCAGCGTATTGCGGCGCGGGTCGAGTTAATGTTGCGGGATGGATTGATCGACGAAGTGCGGCAGCTGCAAAAGTTGGGGATCGAGACGAACCCCAGCGCGGCTTCAGCGATCGGTTACCGTGAGACGCTGGCCTTCCTGCACGGGCAGTTGGCTGCTTCCGAACTCGCTCCGACGATTGTCCAGAACACCTTGCACCTAGCGAAAAAACAGCGCCCCTGGTTTCGCACCCAGATTTCGGAGCCCACCGAAAGGATCGAATTATAGTTGTTATCTTTTCTGATTTACTATTTTCACATAACACAGCGATGAACAGGTTCCGTAAGCAATACGACCAAAAGCAGGCCCAGGGTGACCAGCCTTCTGCACAACGTCCGTTGCGGGAATACAAGGATGACGCTAGCCAGTCCCCGCCGTCGAAGCTCTTTTTACGCTTTGAAGTCACGGCCTACTGGTTGCTGCCGATGCTTATTTTTTGCGTGATTTTATTTGGTGGGATCTATCTGGCTTTCAAATTTGATGTCTTTACTCTCGAATCCGAAGCTTCGATCTCTCCGACGGCTTACCGGGGACCTGAGGGGGAAATTTTAGTCCCAAAATTATTGGAGAGTCATCTGGAAGCGGTAGGCGGAAGGGCTGCCTTGGCAGGAATTCGCTCCGCACGCTACAAGGGCCGGATTAAAGAAGCTGCTGGTGAGTTCAACTTTCAGGTTTTAAAATTACCACCTGATAAAGGCATGATTATGATCAACCCGGGTGAAGTCGGTAGCCAAAAGCTGGTGCTGAATGGTGGTATTGCCTGGCAAGTGGTCACGCTTGGGGATGGCACGCAAAAAATCCTACCAATCAGCGAAGCCGACTCTCTGTCGCTGGCCTGGAGCTTGCAGTTGCACAACTCATTTCGTCGTCTCGTGCTAGATGGAGGCGTTCCTGACTTCTCTGCCCGGGAATTCGAATTCATGGACAGGCCTTGTTATGAGCTGACAAAGACCATGCCTGATGGCTCCCGGTTTACGGCTGTTTTGGACGCCGAAAATCTCCTGCTACTGAAGTCGGGCGAGAATGCCCCCGGGCGTGAGGGCTCCGATCGATTGGAAGTCGTCTATAGTGACCACCGAAGGGTTGCGGGGATTGTTGAAGCTTACCAGACGAGGACCTACAAGAATGGCGACTTCTATAACGAGGTCATCCTGGAATCCATCGAAATAGATCCTGGTTTAATTTCCTTCTTGTTTCAGGTGCCGGAAGAAATCGCAGAGCAAAGGCTGCGTTGACCTTGAGTTGTTTATTGCAAAAAAATAATCAGGACAAAAGATAAAGCAGTTATCTGTTGGAGCCGGACTATCAATTAGCCGCTTTCATCGTCGTAAACCCTCCAATCGCCATGAACCGATTCCATCAGGACAAATCTACGGAAACATCTGAGCAGTCGTCGCAGTCACCTCCGCTTCGGGAGTTCAACTATGGTGCGCACAAGAAAGGCTCTGCCAGGCACAACCAGCGTTTTGTTTTCATGTTTTATTGGCTGCTGCCCCTGCTGGTGCTGCTTTTGATTGTCGCGGCGGGAACGTATGCTTTGATACAATTTTACGGGCAGGATGAAGTGGAGGCAAGCAGGGCCGCTTCGGGCACCTTTGACGATTTTTCCACTAGCATGAAAGCCGACCAGTTGTTGAATGCTTATTTAAATGCACTGGGCGGACGTCAGGCCCTGCAGAATATCCGCTCTGTTCGCTACGAGGGGAAAGTGAGTTTTTCTGACGGAGAAAGTAGTTTTCAGATTTTGCTCCTGCAGCCGGATAAAGGGATGTTGGTCACCGATCCCGGAGGCTTCGGCAGGCAGCGATTTTTCCTAAATGGTGATCTCGCCTGGCGGATTGTTGAGCAGCGTGATGGCGGGCGTACGGTAGTGCCTTTGGACGCCAAGAGCACGGGTTCACTGAAGTGGAGCCTGCGGGTGCATAATACCTTTCGCCGTCTTGCTCTCGAAGGGCAACACCGCGGACTCACCGTCAAAGAGATGGAGTATCTGGATAAGCCATGCTACGAACTGACAAAGGAAATGCCGGACGGCTCTGTTTTTTTGGTAATTCTTGATCAAGAGACGCTTTATCCTTTAAAGATGGAAGAAATCTTAAGGGTCGGCGAAGAAGATGTTCAGTTTACCGTTAAGTTTGATGACTATCGAATGGTTGCGGGTGTGGCGGAGCCCTACAGAACGGTGCTTTACAGAAATGGAGTAATGGATAACGAAGTCGAGATGGGTTCCATCCAGATTAACTCAGGTGTGATCTCTTCGCTTTTTGAGATTCCGGAAGAATTGATGAAATGAGCTGTTTCGGTCCTTACCGAGAGAAACGATAGCTTCTGGGGTACCTTGGCTTCTTATTTACTGGTGTCGAGTGGAGGGGAAGTTGATTAAAAAATCTCCTTTCCAAAGGCTTCGCTTTTAGAGAGCGTAGGAGCATATGATTAAGACGACTGATGCCCTAGCCGCTGCCGTGCGCCGTGCCCGTGAGGCCGGTGCTGTTGGTGTTGATACCGAATTTATCTGGGAGCGCAGCTATTATCCGAAGCTCGGTGTGGTCCAGATCGGCTACCCGGATGGCAGCGCCGAATTGATCGACGCGCCGGAAATCGGGGACTGGTCACCCTTGGCCGAGCTGATGTCGGATCCGGACACGGTCAAAATTCTCCATGACGCGCAGCAGGATCTGACGATTCTGCACCGCGCCTGTGGCGGCCTGCCGAAAAATATCTTCGATACCCAGCGCACGTCCGGGTTTGTCGGTCTGTCCTCCACCATCTCGCTGAGTGAACTGCTCAAGACGCTGTTGCGGGTTCGGCTGGCCAAGACCGAGACCCGTTCCGACTGGACGGCCCGCCCATTGAGCGAGGCGCAGTTGCAATACGCCAAGGAAGATGTGATTCACTCCGTCGATCTCATGCTCAAAATCATGGAAAAAGCGGCAGCACTCGGGCGCACCGATTGGATCAACAACGAGATGCGTATGTATGAGGAAGAATCGCTCTACGGCGAGCGCGACCCCGATGCTGAGATGCCGCGAGTGCGCGGCAGCGGCTCGCTCACCCGCCAGCAGCGCGACATCCTCCGCGCCCTCGGCACCTGGCGCGAGTTGAAGGCGCGCCGGCGCAACCTGCCGCGTGGCTTCGTGCTCTCGGACGAGGCCATTATGTCGCTGGTGAAACGGCCGCCGCAGAAGCCGGAGGATATTCGGCCGATGAAGGGCCTGAGCGAGCGCAATGCCAGCCGCAACCGCGGCGCGATTTGGGATGCCATCGAGCGCGGCCGCAGTGGAGAAATGCCCGACTTGCCTAATAACAAACACAACGGCCCGCAGCCCGACGACGGCTACGAGGCCCGCGTCGACCTCGCGCTCGCTTTTGTCAAAGGCAGCTGCCTGGCCGCCCAACTCGATCCCGCCCTCATCGGCAACCGCGCCGAGATTACCGCCTTCATCCTGGAGGTCGATAGCGCCTGTCCGACCCGCCACCGTCTACTCTCCGGCTGGCGCGGTGACTTCTGCGGGAAGGCACTGCTGGATCTGCTCAAGGGCCAAGGCAGTGTGACTATCGATCCCGCGACGAAGTTCCCGAAGCTTTCGGTGTGATTTGTCGTAGGAGAGGGTTTATCCCTGCACCGACACGACACCACCCGAACCTTCACGGACGGCTGAGGGCAGCCGTTCCTACCAAAAATGGCAAAAGCTTGAATCTGTTAGATGATTTATTTTGGCCGCATAGAGGCTAAAATGGGTCCATTGCCTCGCCATCTCCGCTTCGCTACATACGTTATTTAAAACACCTTATGAAGCCAGCCCTTGGTAGAATTCGAGGCATTCCGCCAGCGCCGGAATGCCGTCTGAGGGCGTCAGATTCCGTCGGCAGGAGGCGACCACCGCCAAGCCCTGGCGCAGGCTTTCGAGGATAGGCTTGTCGTGGTAGAGTCCTTCCAGAAATCCGGCGCAGAAGGCATGATCGACTCCGGCGGAGCCGACGCGCCGGGCACTGGGAAGCAAGTATCCGTTTTGATGGTGAAAGCTTCCCTCGCGGCTCAGATAAACGGCACTCCCCGAGCTTCGAATGACCACCGCCTGGCGAATCCCCTGTTCCATTAGCACTTTGGCCGCCTGATGCGCGAGCTCCGGATCGAATTGTCCGTCGGCATAGAGAGCGGTCCCGGTTAGCTCCTCGGTCAGGCGATCGTTGACGATGAGATAATCGGTCTCCGCCATGCTTTCGGAAAACTGCTCCAGTTTTTGATGGCGCTCCGTTAGGGCCATCTCCACGACGGTGGTGATCTTTTGTTTGCGGGCGTCGCGGAGCAGCTGGGTCGCGCCCCGGCGCCCGAATTCTGGAACATACTTGTCCAACTGGCCCAGAGCGCCGAGGGAACCGAGGAAAAGGATGCGGGGATTGACGGCCCCGAGCTTTACATCGCCTCGTGTGAAGGTGTCGCCGATCCCGCTGTAGTGGAAGCAGGTATGCTGGCCGCTGGATTCCACGGTAAAGACATCCGTGTAGCCGGTGCTGGCTCCTTCGACCGCGAGCAATTGATCCGTGTTGATCCTGTATTGCTTGCAACACTCAAGGATCATCTTTCCATCGAGATCCTGGCCTATCTTGGCAGCGGCGTGCAGTGGAAAATCCGCGCCGAGTCGCGCCAGATTGACCAGCACGTTGAGCGGGGCACCACCATTACTGATATGCTCACCCTTCACCCGGGCGCTGCTGCGCTCCTGCGGGTAGTGGTCGAGCACTTTGTGGTAGTCCACCACGAAGGTTCCCACGGCCATGAGTGGAGATGGCTTAGCGGTCATCGCGGGAGGTATTCTCGGTTAGATAAGAGAGCAAAGTCACCCAGATCGTCACGGCCAGTATCGCCATGGGGATCTGCAGTTCCGGAGGAAAGAAATATACCATAAAAGCCATCGGGATCCAGAAGGCCCAGTTGCTGATCAGCATCGGCAGCATCTTAGTGCCCCAAAAAGTGCGAAAGGGAGAGGCCTGTCGCAGTACCGCCCGCCAGCAAAAACGGTTGTTCTTCCACAGGTAAAGTATGGCTTGATAGGGATTGGCAAAAAAGACAGTCCAAATAAACTGGTCGAAACTGACTTTGGTGGCCAGTTCGGTAAAGGAGTTTCCGGCCCCGAAGACATCCACCTGCCAAGCGTAGCGGTAATGTTGGGTCAGCCCCATGATACTCCAGATGATGAAGTTGAAGGTCGCGCTGCCCGTGTTGTGCTGGGTCCAGCGTTTTTCTTTACTCATCAGCACCCGCAGGCACTCTACCAGTATCCCAACCGAGAGCCCCATGCCGACCGAGGCGAAGAGCACGCCGGTCTTTTCCTGTAAAGCCACCAGGGCATTAAACACGCCGTGCGATGCTGGCACCAGATAGTAGAGCACTGCGATCCCCATCATCAATGCCCAGATCCAGAGGGCTGGCTGAAATGTCCTTTTGGCCGCGTTCACCCCGATGCGGATGCTGTTGGCGAACATGTCATCCCAGTAGGGCGGGTCCGCCGGAAGGGCCGGGGCAGGCGTCCACCCGGACCCGCTGGTGCATAGGTGGTTGCGTCCGCGGTAGTGCCGCCGGTTTTCGCTGAATTGGCTGCCCTGCCAGTCGTGGTTCGATAGTGTCGAATCAGTTATTGCGAACATTGTGTTGCTTGAAGCGTGGTGTCATGACGTCTGTCGGCGGCTGCTTAGCTTGAAAGCGCTGGCCGGACCGATCAGGAAGAGCCATTCGTCAAGCAACTGAAACGCCAATTGCAGGGATCGGAATAAAATATTCGTTTTTTTCCGATTAAGGACACGGTCGAGCTTACCTCGCACCGCGCCGGTTGGCAGACTTGGACGTTCTGCACTGCAATTACATAATCCGGGGAGCATAATAAAAATATATTAGCCTGGCAAAATATATTTGACTTCACAGGGGTCCTGTGTTGGGCTGGCGGCATGAATATACGGAGATGGAAAGTTGAGGGCGGCGTGCAGGCGGTCTACCACTGCATGACTCGTACGGTGAATGGTGAGCGTTTGTTTGAGGATCGTGAGAAGGAGGTGCTGCGTAAGATGATCTGGCAGGTGGCGGACTTCTGTGGGGTGCAGGTGCTGACCTAC
>PXBU01000140.1 GCA_003566795.1 Puniceicoccaceae bacterium
CCGGATTCACGCAGGTCGGAGAGGCGCGGGTCCCGGTTATCCTTCTCAGATTCACGGTTCAACTGACTGAGCACGACCACGGGAACATCCAACTCTTTGGCCAGACTTTTAACACCACGCGAAATATCAGCGATCTGCTGTTCGCGGGGTGCGCGCGCATCGGCTCCCCGCAGGAGTTGCAGGTAGTCAATCACGATCAAACCCAGTCGATGCTTGGCATCGACACGGCGGGCCTTTGCGCGCACGTCCAGGATGGTAGCATCCGCCGCATCATCGATCCAGAGGGGCGTGCGCTCGAGTTCCTTGACCGTCTGGGTAATTTGGCGCTGATCCTCGGACGAGGCGACCCGGTCACGAATACGCTTCATATCCACTCTGGCGCGGCTGCAGATCAGGCGCATCGCCAATTGAGACGCCGTCATTTCCAAACTAAAAACCAATACTCCCGTGGGCTCTCGACCACCATCGGGAATAATCGCGTGCTCGGCAAAGTTCATCGCCAAGCTGGTCTTTCCGACCGAAGGGCGAGCCGCAAGTACGATCATCTGCCCCGGATGAAAACCGTAGGTCATTCCATCCAAATCCCGAAAACCAGACAAGACACCCCCAGCCTCCTGCTTATTGTTGAGCAGCGCATGGATGTCCGAAACGGCCTCTTTCAAGGATTCTTTGATCGGCGTCGCCGTTTTGGTGACCCGCCCGCTGCTGATGTCGTGGATCTCGGTTTCGATCCGATCAATAAAAACACTGATATCCTCCTGCTGCTGGTAGCAGGCCTCCGTCGCCTCGCGTGAGGTGCGGATAAGGCGTCGCAGCAAATATTTCTCATGGACGATCTTGGCGTAGAATTTTGCGTGCGCAGACGTTTCGATCCGTCGCTGAATGTGATAGATTTGGGCTAATCCGCCCACTTCTTCCTCAATCCCCTTTTTTTGCAGCGAATCGAAGAGAACAATTTCATCGATCGGATCACCCAGCTCATAGAGCTCGAGCAAGGTCTCGTAGATCAAACCGTGCGCCTCTTTAAAGAAACACTCCGGCGAGATATGCATCTCAACACAAGTCGTCAGAACTTCCAGCCCCCCATCAATCAGGCAGGCCGCGAGCAAACCCTCCTCCGCCTCCATATTGTGAGGAGGCACACGCAACTCCGCAGCATCAGAAAAAGGAGAGGCACCGCTTTTTTTCCCGGGCCCTTTTTTTCGACCGGAAGTATTGGCGCGCGATTCAGATGACATGGTTGGAGCTGATGCCAAAGAAATAGCGGTGAATCAACTTTAACCCGTCGGCTGTGAAAAACTATTGATCGCCTTCAGCGGCCTCCGCTTCTTCAGCAGAGGTTTCAATCGGATTCTCGGAAACGACTTCGAATTTAAGTTCCGCAGTCACATCACTGCTGAGTTTGACGCTCACCGTGTGCGAGCCAAGTTCCTTGATCGGTGCCGGCAGCGAAAGCTGCTTTTTACCGAGGTCAATGCCCTCCTCTTTCAGCCGCTCAATCAAATCGTTCGCAGTCACGGCACCAAACATTTTACCGGCCTCACCCGTCTTGACGGCGAGCGCAAGGTTGACCGCCTCAATTTTCTCGCTCAAAGTGCGAGCTTCTTCGAATTCTCTTTGCTCCCGGGCCTCCCGTGCTTTGAGCAGGGATTCGACCTGTTTCTTGTTCGCCTGAGTGATCGGCAATGCAATTTTACGCGGCAACAGAAAATTGCGCGCGTAGCCAGCGCGGACGGTGACAGTATCACCCTCGGCGCCGAGTCCGTTAACGGGTTGTAAGAGAAGAACCTGATTGTTGGCCATGAGTTGTATTGGTCTAGATAAATTAAATTGTTAAGAGTCTTTTAAAAAGGCACGTCTTCGTCGAGCGGGTCGTCGGAGGATGCCGGGGATTTGGAGGCAGATGATTGTTGCTGCGGAGGTGAGCTGCTTTCGTAGCCACCAGAGGAACCACCGCTGGCTCCATCCTCGCGCCCGCCGCCGAGGAACTGGAAGTTTTCCAGCACCACACTCAGCTTGTTCCGCTTCTGCCCTTCATTCGTCTCCCATTGATCCAGTTTGAGGCGCCCCTCTACCATCAGGGGGCGGCCTTTACGCATGTATTTGGTGAGGACTTCGGCCTGCTTACCAAAGGCATCGATATCGATAAAGGTCGTCTCTTCTTTACGCTCGCCGTCGCGAGTCGAATAAGTCCGGGAGACTGCCAAGCCGAGCTTGCAAATCGTATGCCCATTGGGCGTCACACGAGTTTCCGGATCTCGGGTCAGATTGCCGATTAGGATAACTTTGTTGAATGAGGCCATGAAGTGAACGGTGCTTTCAATTAAAGCGCTTCGACAAAAATGCGGTTCACCCGTTTGTCCAGCCGGAGCTTTTCCTTAAGCGTAGCGGGCACGGAACCGGGGCCGCTCAGGTAAACCTCCAGATAGTGCCCTTGTTTATAGCGCCGATCGGCGGCACGGGCAAAATCCCGCATGCCGAGATCTTCGCTGCTGCTCTCTTCAGCACCTATGCTGTGAAGAACTTCTTTAATATCCGCCTGAACTTTCGCGGCGTCGTCTTCAGACTCGCGAAGGTCCAGGATGAATGTGGCTTTGTAGTTATTAGTTATGACTGCGCTCATGCGGAGTGGTTATGCGTTGATTAATGAAGTTGAATGCGGTCTCGACACCCTTGTCAACGATCAGTCTTAGGTGGCTGATGTATTCAGGCATGCGTTCCGCAATGATGGCGCGCTCGCTGGGTTTTAACTGGCTGAGCACGTAATCGGCGAGGTCCATTTCTTTATTGGGACGAGCCCCAATGCCGACCCGGTAACGGGCGAAGCCAGCACCGACTCGATCCAGCAGATCAGCGATCCCATTGTGGCCGCCCGAACTGCCCGACACACTTAGCTTGGGCCGCCCCAAATCGAGCGTCAGATCGTCGTAGATCACCAGCAGCGACTCAGGTGGTAGCTTAAAGTATCGGAGCACGGCACCGACTGCGCGACCGCTGTCATTCATGTAGGTTTGCGGTTTTAGCAGCACGAGCTTACGAGCCTCGGTGTGAACAATGGCCGCCTCCGCCTCGAAACGGGCTTCGACAGACCAAGTTCCCCTCAACTCGGCAGCGAGCCGATCCACGATATCGAAACCGATATTGTGCCGGGTTGTGCGGTATTTTGGCCCCGGGTTTCCGAGTCCGGCAATGACCGCGATGGACATTTTAGAAAGAACAAAATGGCAGGCTGGTGGCCTGCCGGGTGGTTAAAATTGGCAAACGATCAGCTTTTTCCATCTGCGACGCCGGAAGAATCGTCTGCCGCGCCAGCGGCCTCGTCATCGTCGCGGCCAACCTTGGTGGAAGGCACTTCGTCGGCAGCAACGGCTTCAGCATCGTCGGTGGTCTCGGCTGCGACCGTGGGCGGCTGGCAGGAAACAATCACCTGATCCGGCTCACCCAGATACTCAACCGCCTCGAGCTCGGGCAGGTCTTTGATACAAATCGCCTCACCGATCTCAAGCGCACTTACATCGACCGGAATGTGATCCGGCAACTTCGAGGGGCGACAACGGATTTCCACCTCGTAGACTTGATGGTCGATCACACCACCGTCGTTTTTCACGCCGACACAATCCGCCTCTTTCACCAAAGTAACACGGACGCGGGTATTAAATTCGTGCCCACGCTCAATCTCCTGGAAATCGATATGGTTGATCGTATCCTTTACGGCGTCACGCTGAATTTCCTGGACAAGTGAAAGCGAAGTCCCGCCCTTTTCGTCCTTCAGTTCAACCACGGCCGCACCGCCACCAATCTCGCGATTCAAATTACGGAAATCGACTGCCGAAACGGCAATTGAGCGGCAGTTCCCCCGGCCATAAACCGCAGCAGGAATCCGACCAGCGGTCCGCAGGCGGCGGGCAGAGCCACGGCCCGTTTTTTCACGACTGAAAATGTTCAACGAATAGGTATGCATAAATCAAAGGGATCAAAACTGTGCCGCTACTCCAGCGGCTCTGGAAATGAGAAAACGGAGCAGCGTAGAACCGCCGAATCGAAAAGCAACCTAAAGTTTTGAAATTTTTTCGCGGGCTGGCCACGGTGGTCGCCATCGGCGGGACTATGGTACGTAGCGGTGCGCTTCAGCCACCGCAGGCGTAGGTTCCAGTCGCCACGGTGGCTGAAGCACACCGCTACGGAACTCGACTGCCACCACCAGTCATTTAACACCCGAAAAACGCTTTTGAGTCGCCTCCGGCACTCAAAAGCGTTTTTCAGATGTTCCCATAATCTATGTCACAAGATCCCACACCAGCACTATCAGCTCAAAGCCTCCGGCAACTGGCCCGAATCCCGGCTGAGCGGGTTGCCTCGCCGGGCTTTGTTATTCACCTCGACCGGCTCGAGCAGAATTGCCAGCTACTGGCGGATGTTGCAGCCCAGTCGGGTGCCAAGGTGCTGCTGGCCTTGAAGGGCTTCGCCTGCCATGCGACCTTTCCGCTTATCCGTAAATATCTCGCGGGCACGACGTCGAGCGGGCTACATGAAGCCCTTTTGGCTCAGGAATTTTTTGGCAACGAGATCCACGTGTATTGCCCGGCCTTCAAAGCGCAGGAACTCACTGAAATTGACGGCTTTGCCCACAGCATTGTGTATAATTCACCCGGCCAGTTGCGCCAGGGGCTCCGCCAGCTTGGCAACCAGCCCCGAGCGGAGATCGGCCTGCGGGTGAACCCGGAATATTCAGAAGTCGAGACCGCGCTCTACGACCCCTGCGCGCCGGACTCACGGCTCGGCACCACCCGCAAGGCACTCGACGCCGCACTGGCAGCAGAGCCCACTCTACTGGAATCACTGGATGGCCTCCACTTTCACGCGCTCTGCGAACAGGATGCGGATACGCTGGAGCGGACGGTGCAGCACTTCGAAGCGGCCTTCGGAGAATTCATCGGCGGCCTCAAGTGGGTCAACTTCGGCGGGGGGCATCACATCACCCGGCCCGGCTATGATGTGGCGAGACTGGTCGCTCTGGTCCAGCGCTTCCGACAGCAGCATCAAGTCGAGGTCTACCTGGAACCTGGTGAAGCCATCGCATTGCATACCGGCGTCTTGGTGGTCACTGTGCTGGACATTATTGATGCTGGCGGACAGCAACTCGCCCTACTCGACAGCTCGGCCACCTGCCATATGCCGGACGTGCTGGAAATGCCCTACCGCCCAAATATCCTGGGAGCGGGTCAGGCCGGCGACTACCCTAATAATTACCGGCTGGGGGGTCTTTCCTGTCTCGCGGGCGATGTGATCGGCGATTTTTCTTTTCCACAACCACTTAAGATTGGACAACGCCTGACCTTTCTCGACATGTCGCACTACACGATGGTGAAGACCACCACCTTCAATGGGGTGCCCCTTCCTTCGATAAACACCTATTCCGAGGCAGACGGGCTGCAAGAGGTAAAGCGCTTCGGTTATCCGGAATATCGTGAGCGGTTATCGTGATTCAGCTGTTGAAAGCTGGGAAAATCCCGTATTGATTCTGTTTGAAAGCATGAAACTGGAGGAACACCCATTTATCCAGAGTATCGCGGAGGAACACCGCGCAGCACTCTTCCGCGAAATTGATATCATCGATGCGGCACCTGGCACCTTTATTTTCAAGGAGCGGTCCGAGCCGGATGCGCTCTATTTGATCCTGGAGGGTGCCGTTACCTTTACCAAGCTCAAGCACGACGGCCAACATCAAGCGGTCAGTGAATCCACAGCAGGAAGTTTCTTCGGTGAAGCCAGTATCTTTACCGGTGAAAAACGTGCTCTGGGAGCCAGGGCAAAGGTAAAGAGTCGGATCGCCCGCGTTCCGGAAAAGAGCATAAAGTGCCTGATCCATAATTCGGCACTTGTGCAAGAAATCTTTCAGAACCTGATTGATCATCTCAAGAGCACGACCAAACACTACATGGAAGATGTGATGCGCACGGAGAAACTCGCCCTGGTCGGCACCATGGTCTCCTCCTTGCTGCACGACTTCAAAAATCCTTTCGCTATCATCAGCCTCGGCTCAACGATTATTCAAAATCGCTATCCGGAAGATGCCAAAACCGCCAAAATCTGCAGCAGCATGGAGTCCCAAATCCGCCGGATGGTGGATATGGCGAATGATCTCGCGGCCTTTGCCCGCGGCGAACACGAAATTGAGATCACCGAAATCTCACTCGATACCCTGTTTGACGAATTCCACGAACTTAACAGCCCATTTTTTAATCATGACCGCATCCAATTGCGCTTATGCGGCAACGGAGTGACACTCCAAGGCGATGCGATTAAACTGCTGCGCGTATTGCAGAACTTGGTGGGTAACGCGATCGATGCCATTCTCACCGCTGAAATCGAAGGGAAAGTGGACGTTTCGGCCGAGGAAAAGAACGGAGAAATTCACCTGAAGATTATCGATAACGGCCCCGGCATTCCGCAGAAAATCCGGGAAAATCTGTTCGAACCGTTCGTCACTCAGGGTAAAAGCGATGGCACCGGTCTCGGCACCGCTATTGCAAAATCCGTCGTCGACGCACATCGTGGGAGTATTGAATTCGAAACCAGCGCCCACGGCACCGCTTTTACCATCCGGCTACCGCAAGCGCAGCGCTGAATCAAGCCTGCCGCATACCAGCGTTCTTGATGGCCTGAAATTCTGACTTGCTAACCGGGGTGATCGATAGGCGATTTCCCCGTTGGATGAGGCGCATCGCCGCGCACTCGGGAATCTGCTTGATTTCATCCAGCGCAACGTAGCGCTTCAGATCGGCTTTAAACCTCACATCGACGAGTAACCAGCGGGGATTTTCCGGATCGCTCTTGGGGTCGTAGTAGCTGGACTTCTTATCAAACGCCGTCGGATCGGGATAGGCTTTGCTCGCGATTTCGGCAATGCCGGCGACGCCCGGTGGATTCGTATTGGAATGATAAAATAGCACCTGGTCCCCGGGTTTCATCGCATCACGCATGAAGTTGCGCGCCTGGTAATTGCGAATCCCGTCCCACGGCTCGGTTTGCTGCTGGCAGGCCTTCAAGTCCTCGAAAGAGAAGACATCCGGCTCAGATTTCATTAACCAATAATTCATTTGCTGAAGCATGCAGGAAGGCGTCGAGAATCAACCGCTAAGGCCAAGTTTTTCCAGAATACGGTCAAGATCGTCATTGCCATAATACTCGATCATAATTTTACCACGCTTGGGACTGTGCTTCAATGAAACCCGGGTGTTAAAGTGCTCTCCCATGCGTTTTTCAAGGTCGCGCAGGGCAGTGCTCTCGCCCTCGGGCACCTTGCGGCTTTTGCCCTGCTGACTACTACTGTCCCGCAAACGGCGGACCTGCACCTCAGCCTCACGCACGCTCATCCCCGTCTCGATAATACGACGGGCCAACAGTTTACGGTGCGTCTCACTCTCGAGCCCCAAAAGCACCTTGGCGTGTCCGGTGGAAATGAGCCGCCGACTCAAAAAGCCCTGAATTTCGGAGCTCAGACCCAGCAAGCGCAGCGCGTTGGCTACCGCCGCACGACTCTTGCCCACGCGCTCCGCCGCAGCCTCCTGAGTCAGGTCAAAATCCCGTAGCAGACTGGCATAGCCGAGTGCCTCATCGATTGGATTAAGGTTTTCCCGCTGAAGATTCTCAATCAAAGCCAATGTCGCCGAAGAGGCATCGCTCGCTTCAATGATACGCGCCGGAATGGCGAGTCGCTTCAAATGCTTGAAAGCGAGAAAACGACGCTCCCCGGCAATGAGTTCGAATTTATCCTTTTTCGCCCGAACCACAATAGGTTGGATCAGCCCCTCTGAGCGTATGCTCTTGGCCAGTTCCTCCACATACTGGGAGGCAATCTCCCGCCGGGGTTGGTAGGGGTTGGCCACGATCTCCCTCAATTCGATCTCGCGGTAGCCCGGCAAATTCGGGGTAGATCCGCTCCCACTGCTGACGCCGTCAGCGGCGGGTGCAGGCCGCTTCTTCACCGCTGGCTTCGCGCTTTGGCTGGGCGGAGCGGCTTTCCGGTTTTCCTTGTTAGCGCCAGCGCCGGAAATAAGGCCACCGAGGCCACGGCCGAGTCGGGATTTTGAACTACTCATGTTTCGTTTACTGGGCAATCGGTATAAAAATGGTTTGGCCAACTCGCAGGTCGCGGGCCGGATTCGCAATCTGGTTGGCATTTTGGATGTGCCTAACCGTCGAATTGTGCTCGCGTGCAATTTGGCTCAATGTATCGCCACTTCGCACGGTGTAGGTGATCCCGGTCTTGGGGTAGTCACTCGAAAAACTTACCGGCACCTCCACTTGCGGCTGGCTGTCAACCGCCGAAGCAATCGACGCGATCGCCTCCTCAGTTCGCTTGGCAAGTGCTCGCATCTGGCGATTCACCTCAGCGAGGATCTCCTCTTTTTGAGCCGCATCCGCCGCCCGGTAATCGCGCCGGAGTGCTTCAATCGCGCTATTCAATTGCGACATCTGCGCTTCCGTTTGACGGTTCGACTTCAATTCATCCAATTGAGAGCGCAGCCGCTGGTTCTCACGCTGCATTTGCTCGTTTTCGAGCCGCAGCGCTCTCACTTGCTGACTGAGCTGATTGACATCCTGACTAAGATTGGCCACACTCACCCGCAGGTTGTCCGATTGCGCGACCAATGGCGTGGGCAGATTCAATATTCCCAGGCTGAAAAATAAGATAAAGTATAACCGAAGGTTCATTACCGGTCACAAGATTGCTCTGGTGCGGGAAAAGTCAAAACCAGAAAACAGCTACCGCAATTCTGCCCGTTCGAGTGACCCGAGCACTGGGGACATCTGCCGCTAAAAGTTTGGCTTGAAACGCCAGAATTTCCAAAAGAATTTTTGACTTAAGCTACTTTCCCCGGAACATGGAAAAAATATGATGATCAAAAGGCTATTACAAAGAGAAAGCTTTACAAACAAACCTTTGTGGGCCATTCGACAAAATCTGTATCCATTGAATGTTGCCTGAACATAGAAAGATTTCAAAAAAAATGGCTGGTTCCCACAGCAGACTCCTGACCTTGCTCACCCTACTGGCTCTTGCGGCTACTTCGCTCGCGGGTCAAGGCTCTCCGAATCCCACGGAAATGAGTGATCGAGCGCTGAACTCGCAAGTGGTTGATCTTGTCAACGAAGGCGAGTTCCTGCAAGCACGCCCCTTCTTGCAAGAGATGCAGCAGCGGTTAAGCGAGAACGGGGAAATCGACCAAGAGCGCTTGGAGCCGATCAAATTCTTCCTGGCTTCCTCCTTTTTGCAGGAATATCAGCAAACGGACAATAAAGATGCACTGCAAAAGGCGGTGGCTTCCTTCCGAGAATATGTCAGCACCTTCCCACGCGGGCCGCGCAGGACGCTTGCCTTGCTTAACTTGGGCGATGCCTATACCGACTTGGGTGAATACGACCAGGCAATTACGGCCTACACCACGATCTATGAGGACCGCACGGCGAGCGGAGCTGTCAGAACCGACATCCGGCGCATGATTGCGCGCACGTATTTAAGGACGGATCAGCCAGAGCGGGGCTTGCCCTACTTTCTGGAAGCCTACGAACGGGCGGTCCTCAACGAGGAAGCACGGGCCGAGGCGGCCACCTGGCTATTGCAAGCTTACCTCTCGCAAGGTGAGCTCAATGAAATCCGCCCCTATTTCCGCCACTTGACCGGGCAACGCGCGGCTCTGTTTAATCCACAGTTTAACGTCAGCCTGATTCGGGCCGGTGACGAGCTTTTCGAGCGTGGCAACTATGATTTCGCCATCCTGTTCTATGAGATCGTCAAGGAAAAAGAGGACATCGTTGCCTTTTACGAGAGCGCAGTTGAGCGCCTACGCTCGGCCCTCGAATTCCGGGAAGAGGGCACCGAGGAAGCGATCCAGCTAGAGCAGCGATTCCGGGAAGCGGAGGCGAATCTGCGGGCAGTTAAAGAGATGCGCGATTATGACGCCGACGTGCGCTGGAGGTCGGCGCGCGTGCTGCTGGAGTCCCAACGCACATGGGAAGCGCTTTGGTCCTTTTACAACTTGATGCTGGAATACCCGGAGCACGAGCAAGCCGAGGACTTCCTCTTTCTGGCGTTCACCCAAGCCCGTCAGGTCAACGACTCGCATATGCTGGTCCAACTCGCCAACGACTACCTGGACCGCAGTGAATACCAAAGATTCCGCGGCCAAGTCACGCTGGACCTGGCCACCTACTATCAGGAGCAGGACATGGAGGATAAGTTCTTCGAATTGGCGGTCAATTATCTGGAAAGTGCTGAGCAGGCACAGAACGAAGTCGCCGGCCAACTGGCCAGTCTGGTCTCGATCCACTTGCTGGAGCGGGACCGAGTCGACGAAATTCATGAGCGGATGAGCCGCTACAATCGGGCTCTAGGCGAATTGCCTGCGGCGCGGGAAGCCACACAATATTGGAGCTCACTCGCGCTGGTGGTCGCGGGCGACTACCAGCGTGGGTTGGACAGCTTCAACGATTTCATTGATACCTATGGCACCAGCAGTAGGTTTTCGGAAGACGCCCACTACCGACGGGCGCTGTCGATATTCGGCTTGAATCGCCCCGACGAGGCCTACGAGCAATTTGTCGCGTTTGTGGAGCAGTTCCCCGCCGGCACCCGGCGTGGGGAGGCCGAACTCTACATGGGCGATATCCAGCGCGGCAAGGGACAGCTGGCTGAGGCCCTGACTCACTATCAACTGGTGGAGGAGAATACGGATCGCCTCAGCTTCATCACCCGAGCAGTCTTTGCCATCTCAGAGCTGCACGTGGAAAAAGGTGACAATGAGGCAGCCGCCGCAGTTATCCGTGCCTATGTTGACCGCCACGGCGACGCTGCCGAGCTGAGCGAGGCTTACCTGAGACTGGGTAATTTTGCCCAGCAACTGGGGCGCGTAGCGGATCGCTTTCGCGACAACATCCGGGGCTTGGAGAACACGGCCAATGACCCCTCACGTTATGCTGTCGACGAAACACTCATTAATTATGTCAGAGACTACCCAAAATTTGTCCAGCATTACCGTGCCGCCATTGAGCTGATCGACGCCATGCTGGCCGACTCCGCCTATCGCGATAAGATTGTCAATGACCGGACCGCTCAGCATCAATTTTTCCAATCGGAAGCAGGCAGCAAAGTCGATCCGGCACTGGCGACAAAGATCGTGCGCGATCGCGACTTCCGCCGGACCTTAGCGGAATCACCGCAAGCGGTGCTGCGAGAGCTCCGCTCGGACTATGCGGATCGACTGGAGAGCCTGCAGCCCTACTCGCTCGATTCACTCTTCGCCCGTTTGCGCGCCAACGCGAGTGATCCCAAAACTGTGCTGGAAATGCGTATCGCGATGGCGCAGGAAAAAATGACCGGTGAGGACCAACTCGCGGCATTTACTATCGATCAAATTAAACAGGCATCGCCTGCCGTAATGCTCTGGCGCGCCCAAAGCCTGAAAAGCTCGGATCCGGCCCAAGCCAGCGAGCTCTTGGAGTTCTCCATGCAGCACCACCCGCGTTCCCCGATTATCTATGAAACGTTGCTGAGCAAAGCGGAGATCGCGATGGAGCGGGCCAGAGCCGAACCCAACACCGGAAACTGGGAGGCCGCCCTCGCCCAGTTCAATCAAGTCATCGAGCGCTTTGGCGGGCGGGCCGAGGATGGTGCCCCCTTCCTGGCCAAGGGCGAAATCCTGATCCAACTTGGTCGCGAGGACGAAGCCCTCGATATACTCTCTAATATCCTGCGAAATCCTCAGTGGCGCGGTCGGCCGCACGCCAAGGCGCATCTGCAACTGGGACTGGCTCACTACAGCTTGGGTAATTATGGCCAGGCACATGGCTTCTTTGAACGCCTGATGCTCGGATTCGGCGGATTCCGCGAGGAAGTTGCGCTGGCCTACTATTGGGACTTGAAGACACTTGAATCGATGAATGAAACTGAGAGTGTTAACCAGCTGCTGGCTGAGATACGCACTCGCAGTGACTTGGAGGGAACTGAAGGATACCGCCTAATCAAAGAAAACTATGCGCTCTAAACGAAAATACATCTCTTGGGTCGCTCTAGCGGCCGGGCTGGCGCTGGTAGGTAATTTTGACTCCCAGTTACAGGCCAAGGACTTCCGTATTGAGGAACCCTTGAGAGTAACCAATCAAGACGGACAGGAGGTTCTGTTGGTTGGCATGGAGGGGAACTTAGCCATTTTCCAGTTTGAGGGAATGGCTGGTGCCGAAGCGTCCGTCCCGATTGAAGCTGGTTCGCGCATCCGTTTTTCCTATCCCTACCCGCGAAATTTCAACGAAATCCAGTCCGCCGTCCTCAATAACAACTTTGATCGTGCCTTGCGTTTAATTCGCACGCCACCGATTGATCTACTGCGTTTCCTGGCCATACCGGAAGGCAATAGTAACTTCCATCTTTACGGTGAGATCTACTATCGGGCACTCGCGTTTGCGGGCGATACGGAGCAAGCCGTCGCAGCCACCGCAGCCATCCCCTGGGGAAGTCGGCATCTGCCGAACGTGTTCAGAGGGCATGCGGCCACGCTGCTGAATCGCATCGTCGGAGATCAAGAGATCGAATCCGCTGATAGGATATTGAGTATCCTGCAAGAGGGTTTACCCACTGCTGAGTTTTCCAGCATTGCGCTGCCGGTCGCCGACAAACTCCGACTCCTGGGGCAAACTGAAATCGTGGAAAGTATTTACAACGCACTCAGCCAATCCACCGATGAAGAAACCCGCACCCTGGGCTTATTGTGGTCAGCTTACAACCAGGCCAATACCGGTCAAATCGAAGCCGCTACCGACTTATTAAACAGAATCGGCGAAATTACCGAGGAGAGCCCGCTTTTCCCGATTTACTGTCTTGCCCATGGGCGCCTCGCCATGGCCGAAGAGCAAACCGTCCCAGCCCTGCGCTTTTTATCACGCGCGATGGTTCGGACCTCAATTGCGGATTCTTACAAACCAGAGATTTACTTTCTTATGATCCGGTCCTATATGATGGATGAAGATCTGGTTCCGGCCAGACGCCTCGCGCGGGAAATGGCGGTTTTCTACCCCGCCAACATGTGGTTGCAATCGATCACCGAGCGTTACCCACAACTCCGAGACCTTGAACAACCAAACATTTAATTTAATAATCCATACTCATATGAAGCTGAAAAAACATCCTCTCAAAATATTTCTTATTGGCGCAGCGTTTATGCTGGCACTCGCGCTGCCACTGACCGCGCAGCAAGCGGCACCGAATGGAGAAACCACCGAAATGGTCGAAGATGCCGAAACCAGGTCTCTCCTCGACATGATCAAGGCCGGTGGCTGGGCCATGTGGCCGCTCGGACTGCTCTCGGTCGCCACAGTTGGTCTCGCGATCTACAATGGCATCGCCCTCCGCACCGTTAACTTTATCGATGAAGAAGTGATCAGCGAAATTGAGAATAGTATCACCTCAGGTGATTTTGATGCCGCCCGCGAAAAATGTGCCGAAAATCCGGGACCGGTAACCAATACCGTCGCCCACGTGATCGACGAGACGCTTCGAGGGGAACAGGTAAGCCCCGATTCGGTCGAGAAAGCATTTGAAGCCGCATCGAACAAAGAACTGACCGGGCCGTTCGTGATTGTTAACTATCTTTCGATCATAGCCGCGATCGCACCGATGCTCGGACTGCTCGGAACGGTGAGCGGTATGGTCAAGGCCTTCAACTCGATTGCCGCTCAGGGGATGGGTCGGCCAGAACTGCTCGCTGATAATATCTCCGAGGCCCTTATCACCACTGCAACGGGGATGAGTATCGGCATTCCGGCCATGTTCTTCTTCTTCTTCTTCAAAAACAAATACGGTAAGATCGTATCGGAGATTACTTTGATCCTTGGTCGCTTCTATGGTGACATCGTTCGCACCGGAAAAAATTAATCATCCGAAAGTCGGGATTAGCACAACAACGAGATGAAGATTTGGAGCCCGGATACCAGCGCCACTGACGTCGATCTAACGCCGATGATCGACGTGGTCTTCCTGCTGATCGTGTTTTTCATGACAGTGGCGAACATGATCACGCTGGAAAGAGTCGATGTCATCATGCCGGTGGCGACCCACTCGGTCGTGCCTGAGGAATATGGTAATCGCAGCACGGTTACTATCGAGCGTGATGGCTCGCTTTTTGCCGGCGCCAATCCAGTCGATTTGGACACCTTGCAGGGCTTTTTACAGGCGGAATTCAATGCGAATCCGGACCTACGGGTCTACATTCGGGCTGACAGCTATGCCGAGCATCAATTCATCAACGAGGTGATGCAAGCCTGCGCCGCAGTCGGCATCTACAACGTGATCTTTGGAGCCTTCCAGTCTGAACACTAAACTTAGAATCGATAATGCAGACAAAAGAAATTATAGGTGAGGGCGAGAAAGCCAACCTCACGCCGATGATCGACGTGGTCTTCCTGCTGCTAATCTTCTTCATGGTCACCACCACTTTGATTAGGGAAGAGGCGGATCTGGGTATTCAACTCCCAACAGCCACGCCGCCAGAACCCTCTGAGCAGCTCCCCAGCAGGCACATGGTTGAAGTTCTACCGGATGGAACGATTCTCCTAAACGGTGGCCCCATCTCGGATGACCCGAACGCCATGGTTCTCGACGGCTTGATCAACACACTTTCGCGTTTGAAAGCTTCCTCGGAAAGAATGGGAGCTGAAACGATCATAGTGATTCAAGCGGACCCGATCTCACCCCATTTTAGATCCATTCTGGTGCTGGATGCCTGCGCTGCGGCGAATATTGAGTTCGTCTCTTTCTCCAGCATGTAGATCGTCTGGCTGATCTGCGGGGAGTGAAGCTGCTTTTTTCCGCGTTGACCCTGATTTGATCTGAATCACTCCCGGCAGAATGCAATCAACTGGCTCATATTGGGTGCATGACCTGAGCCCCTTCCTGCTCCGCTTCCCCGAGAATCCCCTCGGATTGGAGGGGATACGCTACTACGGACTCGCCTATCTGGGAGGTTTTATCGGTGCCTGGCTGCTGCTGCGCCTCTACCACGCCCGGGGTAAAA
>PXBU01000207.1 GCA_003566795.1 Puniceicoccaceae bacterium
CGCAAAGAAGCGCCTGCCCCTACTCGCCCGCAAAAATGATGCCCGCCGCATCGGCGATGGCACGGAAGTTTTCTGACAGCACACCGGTGGACTCGTTCATGCTGCCTCGCACTTCAGCATCCGCTGCTTCTCCTTCAGGGCCGGTCGAATAGAGATGGAAGCCGAACAGATCCCAAGCCTCGGGCGAGTCTGCCGATTTATACAAATAGATATAGGGGTTACCCCACGGATCCAGCAATGCCTCTGGCGCGTTAGCTGGACCCGAATAAGCGAATTTATCGATATCAATAAATCTGCGGGCCAACTCTACATCGGGATCATCCAGCTGATCGCCCACTCGGACCATTGGCCCATCGGGTGCTCGGGGATCAAATCTGGCGCGGCCAGTCAAGGCGTAGATCAGCGTCTCGCCTTCCTCCGCCGAATCGAGCCACGGGTAATCACCGTAGGTGGCTTTGAATTGCTCCAGTGCTATGGCGATCGTCACCAGTTCACCAGTTGCTTTCGAACGGTTCTGCGCGTTGCGCACGCCGGTTGTGACACCAAATGTGATCGCCGCCAAAACCGCAATCACACCAAAGACCATCAGCAGCTCGATCAGCGTAAAGCCTCGCAGCGTTGTTTTATTTTCCTGAAGCATAGAACGAGGGGGGTTGAGTCAAGGTAGGGACCAAATTTGAGGTATCGAATAGTAGACCATTCTTTAATCCCGATGCGACGCTGTCAACCCTCACTCCAAGTATTGCCGTCAGAATCCACAAGTTACCCGAGGGCCACCGGGCTCGGCATAGAGAATTCAAGCTTGGACGTTTGGTGTTCGATGCTCTACCTTTACCACCATGCAACCCGCCGTCACGCAACAACGCAAACAGTTCTTCCCCGTCAACGATCTCTTTCGGAGCTATCTGACGAAATATCAGCGTGGCATCGAACTACCGGTCACCTACGAAGACCTGCTCAAATATGAAGACTCCTTTCCGCTGCTGAACAAAAACGGCGAGGATACCCTGTGGCAGACGCTGATCTTTGAAGCTGTCTATGGCCGCGAACTCTACGAGGGATTGAAGAAAATTTACGTCATTCTCCGCTCTGGTGGGGATGAATCCATCTTGAGCAATCTCTACATCGACCGGGTGGACTTCTGCACCTTTGGCAACACCAAGCCGATGCGCGTGCGGGTGGTGAACCAGTACAATGACAACCACGACTATTTTTACGTTAAAAAAGCCGACGCCTCACGCGTCTATGGCCTCGAACTAGAGGAGCTGCTCTCTCCCAACGATATTAATTTCCTGGTCTATCAGGACACGCTGATCGAAGAGCACATCATCGGCGTGCCGGGCGATGACTTCATCCGCGATTACATGCCCCGGGCCGATCTGCATGAGGTGCGCCTGGCCAAGGAGTTTATTAAATTCAACGAGCGTTGCTTCGTCCGCCTGCTTGGGGATATGCGCGCCTATAACTACGTGGTGGAAGTGACTCCCGACTTCGAGCAAAACCAGTATCGGGTGCGGGCGATTGATTTTGATCAACAATGCTACGAAGGGCGGCGGACGCTCTACCTGCCGCAGTTTTTTAAAAACAACCTGCCGGTGGTTAAACTCTGCACCGAACTCATCAACTTCGAGACGAGTCTGCAATATCAGCGCGAGGAAAGAAGCCTGATCAAGCGACGCCTGAATTTCAGCTTGCCGAGAGTCCAACAACTACGGGAATGCATGTGCGCCGATAAAATTTCCAGTGAGGAAAAGATGCGCCAACTGCGCAAGGAACTGGCTACCATGCACGATGACTTCCGCTTCATGCTCTGCCAGTCGATGGGTGAGATCACCTTCCTCAATATTACCATCACCCTCGGTCTCCAGGGCGAGGCGGCGTACTTCCCGGAGGGCTAGCTTTGGCAAAAACGAGTATGCCATCAAATAAGTTTTGCACAGAATATGTCGTAGCTACTGGCTTTATGCCAGGATCGGGCCTTGGCGCATGGCGAGCCTGTTCGAATCGAGACTTCGACAAGCTCAGTTCAGGCGGGATAAAGGGGCCTTTTGCCGAGGTCGACAAGCGCCGCTGGGGTGGCGTGCTGGAGAAAGAGGGTTGGGAAAAAGCGACCGGCTACACCGACTGGCGCGAGATGTTTCAGCACCACGGCAAGAACCTGGATGTCGTATTCATCACCAACGATCCCAGCATCAACGAGCTGGCTTGGCGCGAGCCACGCCGTGGTTGGGGCCCGATGGAGCAAAAGATTTAATCACGCTGCATCAAAACCCGCGCTCGCGTAGATCCTTAATGGTTTCGCGCAGGGCGTCCTGCATGGAATGAGTCGGCGTAAAATCGAGATCACGCTCAGCCGCAGACAAATCAAAAAAATGATCCTTCGCCAGTTCCACCGCGACGAAGCGCGTGATCGGCGGCTCACCGGATTTTTTAAAGACGGTCCAAACCAGCTCGGCTAGTGCCCCGGCAGCATAGGCGAGCGGCAACGGAATTTTCTTGGTAAGCGGCGGGTGCCCCAGACCGGTTAAGACCTGGTTCAACCAGGGCCAGATTGCCACCGGTTCGCCCTGCGAGATGAAGTAGGCCTGCCCCGCCCCGCGCCCGGCTTCGAGTGCATCGAAGGCAGCCAGGTGTGCGGCGGCCACATCTTTCACATAGGAGACATCCACCCGGTTGCCGCCATCACCGACGATCTTTAAGCGACCGGCCTTCACACTCTCGACCACCCTGGGCAGCAGGTGCGGGTCGCCGGGGCCGAAAACGAGGTGCGGTCGCAGAGCCACCACCCGCAGTGAATCACTATTGGCAGCCAGGGCGACTTGTTCCGCGAGAGCTTTGGTATGCGCGTAGTGGCAAAGCCAGTTCTTACCATAGGGCAACTCATTGCCCTGCCCAGTGAAGGATTGCCGGTTGAAGACGACGCTGGGCGTGCTGGTGTAGATCAGCCGCCCCACTCCATGCCGCTGGCAGGCCTCGACCACATGCTTGGTCCCCACCACATTTGCCTGGTGGTAACTCTCCCAAGAGCCCCAGACACCCGCCTTGGCCGCGACGTGAAATACGGCATCCACGCCCTGCACGGCTGCGCTGACTGCCCCCGCATCCGCCAGGTCGGCACAGTGCACTGCCACGCCACGCTCTGCCAAAGCTGGTTGCGGCGTTCGCCCCAAACTCCGAACCGCGTAGCCACGCGCCAACAGTAAGTCGACCACATAGCGCCCTACAAAGCCCCCTCCACCTGTTACTAAAATCTCCATAGCATTTTGTAACAACAGCGCTAGGGATGCCGCGGCGGAATGTCCAGACCGTAGGGGTTGGTGCTCGCGCCACCCGCGAACGTTGTGGGGCGTCACGGCCTTTGCGTACCCCCCCCGAACGTTCGCGGGCTTCCCATAGGAAAGCCCCTACGGTGTGCACCGCTCCCGCATCAGTCATCAACCATCCGCCATTCGCCATCATCCTGTAGGGGTGGTGCTCGCGCCACCCACGAACGTTGTGAGGCGTCACGGC
>PXBU01000128.1 GCA_003566795.1 Puniceicoccaceae bacterium
CCGTCGAGTGCTTTCTCGGTGCCCACAGTCGCACGGGCACGATTGATGATATCGCTGGTCGAGGGTGCTGGCTGCGCGGTTAAAGCAGCCCCAAATAGCAATCCGGCCGACAATAGTATCCTACTGGATATGATTGCAGATTTCATAAATTGGTCGATGATAAACTAAGAACAAGAACTGTGCCGCAAGTTCCACCCGCTAATACCGCTACTCCCACTCGATGGTGCTGGGCGGCTTCGAGCTGATATCGAGCACCACCCGGTTACAGCCGGCGACTTCGTTGATAATACGGCTGGAGATGGTGCGCAGCAATTCATAGGGGACGCGCGCCCAGTCGGCGGTCATGGCATCGACACTTTCAACGATCCGCAGAGCCACCACGTTTTCGTACGTGCGTTCGTCGCCCATCACGCCGACGGTCTTGACTGGCAGGAAGACGCAGAAGGACTGCCAGACTTTGTAGTAGAGATCGGCAGCCATCATCTCTTCGTGTAAAATCGCATCGGCCCGGCGCAGCACGTCGAGGTCTTTTTTACGGATGGGGCCCATCACGCGCACACCCAGGCCCGGCCCGGGAAAGGGCTGCCGCCAGACGACCTCCTTGGGCAGGCCCAGCTCGGCACCCAGCTCGCGGACTTCGTCTTTGAAGAGTGCCCGCAGGGGCTCCAGCAGCTGGAGCTTCATTTTTTTGGGCAGACCACCCACGTTGTGGTGGCTCTTGATCAGGGCGGCCGGGTTGCCATCGATGGCGACCGATTCAATCACATCCGGGTAGAGTGTACCTTGAGCAAGGAAGGCATAATTGCCCCGTTTTTTTAGCTTGGTCACCTCCTCGTCGAAGACTTCAACGAAGGTGTTACCAATGATTTTACGCTTTTTCTCCGGGTCGGACACCCCTTTCAGCCGGTCGAGGAAGAGCTTGGCCTTTTTGGCTACCCGCAGGTCGAGGTCGAAATGATCACCATAGAGTTTCTCCACCTGCGCCCGCTCGTGGAGACGCAGCAAACCGTTATCGACAAAGACGCAGGTAAGCTGCTTGCCGATCGCCTTGTGGATCAAGGCAGCGGCCACCGAAGAATCGACTCCGCCGCTGAGCCCAAGGATAACACGCTGGTCGCCCACCGTTTCGCGAATCTGCCGGACGGACGCTTCGATATAGTTGGCCATCGACCACTCGCAGTTACATTTGCAGATCTTGACCAGGAAGTTGTTCAGCACCTCCATCCCCATCTCCGAGTGCGCCACCTCGGGGTGAAACTGCATCCCATAGAAGTCGCGACTGGCATCCTGAATAGTGGCAAAAGGTGAATTCTCGGTGGCGGCAATCGCCTCGAAGCCCTTGGGTAATTTCTCAATCCGGTCGCCATGCGAATTCCAAACGCGCAGATTTTTGGGCAGACCGGCAAAGAGCCTTCCCTTCTTACTGATGCTGAGGGTGCCGTGCCCGAACTCGCGCTGAGCACTTTTGCCCACCTGGCCGCCAAGCATATGGGCCATCAATTGCTCGCCATAGCAGATCCCGAGCATCGGCACGCCCAGCTCGAAAATTTTCTTATCCGGACGGGGCGACCCTTTAAGCAAGACTGAGGACGGACCGCCGGAGAGGATGATACCCTTGACGCCATCTTTCTTCAGCACACTGGCTTTGGTATGATACGGGTAGATCCTGGACAGCACATGCGCCTCGCGGATGCGGCGGGCAATCACTTGCGTGTATTGAGATCCAAAATCGAGAACGGCGATAGTATCGGGCATAGTTTTGATATATTTGGTAAAAATAATTAAAGTTCAGCATTAAAATCCCAAGCGGCCATTTTTAAAACCGCAGCGCGGGCATTCACATTCAAAGCTCTGGTGCGGACCCGTGTAGATTTCACTACATTTGATACAGTGGAAGACGACCTTCATCCGCTTCGCTTCATGCAGATTTTTGTCTCGTCGGTCGTAAAATAACCAAAGGCCGCAGATCAGCAGAGAACCGGCTGCCAAATAGAGCAGAAAAAATTTATCTACTTCCAGTTCGATCACATCAGCTGTTACCCAATCAGCGCTAGAAGCCCTTGATATCGAAGAGCCCGGTCACACTCGCATTGTTATGAATCCGGATAATGCCCTCCCCCAGCAACTCGGCGACACTGAGCACTGTGATCGGCAGGTCGGCATCCTGCCGCACCGGAGTCGTATTGGTGGTGATTAATTGATCGATCGAACCACTTTTGATCCGTTCATAGCCTCGCTCATTCAGGACGCCGTGGCTCACTGCCGCCATGACCCGCGCCGCGCCGTTTTTCTTGAGTAAATCAGCCGCAGCACAAAGTGTCCCCGCAGTTTCGGTCATATCATCGATCAGCAGGATATCCCGCCCATCCGTCTCGCCCACCAGAGATACCGCCTCCACCAATTCAGCACTGACACGCCGCTTGGCGATAAACCCGAGCGGAACATCCAACATATTGGCGTAGGCTGAGGCCATCTTCATCCCGCCGACATCTGGTGAAAACAGCGAGAGATTGGTGGTATCGATATTTTTGAGGTATTCGAACAGGACCGGTGAGGCATAGAGATGGTCCACCGGAATATCAAAGAAACCCTGGATCTGCTGTGCGTGTAAATCGACGGTGAGCACCCGATTGGCTCCGGCCGAAACCAGCAAATTTGCCACCAACTTGGACGTGATAGGAACACGTGGTTGATCCTTCCGGTCCTGCCTGGCATAGCCATAAAAAGGAATGACCGCCGTGATCCGGTTGGCGGAGGCGCGCCGGGCGGCATCAATCATGATGAAAAGCTCCATCAAATTCTGATTGGCCGGGTTACTGGTGGATTGAATGATAAACACGTCCGCCCCGCGAATGTTCTCATTGATCCGAACAAAACTCTCGCCGTCCGGAAAGCTCACAACGTCAGCTGCGCCCAAAGGCGTCTCAAGATATTTGCAGATATCCTGTGCCAAGGCGGGATTGGAGTTCCCACAAAAAATTTTTAACCGCGATTCACTCATATGCTTTTTGGTTACTCATTCCTGAGCCTCAATCGATTTCGCGAGTTGATCAAACCTTTTGAAAAGCTCGGGCAATTTTCTTTGTAATACAATGATTCGGTTGTGAAGCGCCATCTCTGTCGCCGGGCTACCCCGCATTTTTGCCCCGGCGGCAACAGACTTCACAATCGCCGCACCGCCGGCAATCATGGCACCATCGCCGATTCGAAGATGACCGGCCACTCCAGCCTGCCCGCCGATCACCGCCCCGTCCCCGATTTCGGTACTGCCACTCACGCCGACTTGCGCCACCAGCAGGCAATGTTGACCGATCCGGACATTGTGGGCGATCTGCACCTGATTATCGATTTTGGTGCCCGCTCCGACCACGGTGCTACCAAAACGTGCACGATCAATCGTGGTATTGGCTCCAATATCCACATCCTCGGCCGTGACTACATTGCCGACCTGCGGCACCCGCTGGTGCGCATTTTCGGCATACTCGTAGCCATACCCGTCCGAGCC
>PXBU01000331.1 GCA_003566795.1 Puniceicoccaceae bacterium
CGAGAAAACGCTCCAGGCCAACCAAAGCGTCTCTGTCCTCGAACTGCTCACGCTGTTGGTAGGCTTCCTTAATTTTGGCGAGAACAAGGTCATGTTGAGCCTGCGGCTCGAGAGTTTCAATTTCCTCGGGCTTGAGGGCAACTGGGAAGTAGGCGTTGAGCCAACTGGTGAAACGCGGCAGTGCCTCGCTATCGCTGCTCTTTTCGGCATCCAGTGTATTGAGCCGCTCCTCGATTTCCTCCTCGATCATTTCAAACAGGATTTCGCGGGGCGTGTCCGAATGGATCGCCTCGTTGCGCAAGCCGTAAATCACCTCACGCTGAGTATTCAGCACGTCATCGAACTGGAGCAGGCGCTTACGGATGGAAAAGTTTTGTTGCTCCACTTTCTTCTGCGCGTTTTCGATCGACCAGTTGAGCATGGGGTGCGCCAACTCTTCGTCCTCGCTCATCGACTTGTCGAGCACCTTGGAGATTGGCCCGGCGTTGGCAAAAAGTCGCATCAGATCATCCTCCAGCGAGACGAAAAACTTCGACAGCCCCGGGTCCCCCTGACGGGCACAACGCCCACGCAACTGGCGGTCGATGCGGCGGGACTCATGCCGCTCCGTACCGATCACATAGAGTCCGCCTACTTCAGGCACACCTTCGCCCAGCTTAATGTCGGTGCCGCGGCCCGCCATATTGGTGGCAATGGTAACGGCCCCCTTCTGCCCGGCATTGGTCACGATTTCGGCTTCCTTCTCGTGGAATTTGGCGTTGAGGACACTGTGCACGACGTTACTGCGCTTGAGCATGCGGCTGAGCAGCTCCGAGGCCTCGACTGAGGCGGTGCCGACGAGAACCGGCTGTCCCGCCTTGTGAGCGGCCTCAATCTCCTTGACGACAGCGTTGTATTTTTCACGACGGGTTTTGAAAACAACATCGTTCAGATCCTTGCGGATGTTTGGCTTATGAGTCGGGATGACCATGACCCGCAAGCCATAGATCTCACTGAACTCCGAAGCTTCGGTTTCCGCAGTGCCCGTCATCCCGGCCAGCTTTTCATACAAGCGGAAATAATTCTGGATCGTCACACTGGCGTAGGTCTTGGTCTCCTTTTCGATGGTGCAATTCTCCTTCGACTCGACCGCCTGATGGAGCCCGTCGGACCAGCGGCGACCCGGCATGACGCGCCCGGTATTCTGGTCGACGATGTGGACCTTACCGTTTTGCACCACATATTCCTTGTCGCGCTCGTAGAGACTGTAGGCCTTCAACAATTGACCGATGCAGTGGATGCGCTCGCTGCTCTTCTGAAAGCGCGTCTCTGCCTGGATTTTCGCCTGCTGTTTGTCCTCCGCGCTCAGATCCTCGCGCTTGTCTATTTCGATAAACTCGGAGGGCAGGTCGAGCAGCATGAAGGCATCCGGATCGTCCGGGCTCAGCAAGATGCGCCCGTTCTCCGTGAGGTCGGCCTGCTGCTGCTTTTCATCGATCACATAGTAAAGTGCCTCCTTGAGCGCGTAGCGTCGTTGCTTGTTAAAGTCACTGGCCATCTCCAGATCAAAGGCCTCGACCTGTCGGCGGATCTTTGGGATCTCGTTAAGCCGATGGAACTGCTTGTTCTTCGGCATGCCCAGCTTGACCTGATAGAGCTTAACGATGGCATCCTGATGCGCCTCTTCCGAAGCATTCTCGTCATCGATCACCTGCTTGGCTTCGGCCACCAGTTGATTGCAAAAACCCTGCTGCTTGGAAACCAGCTTCTGAATACTGGGCTTGACCTCATGAAAGGGCAGTGGGTTGTCATCCTGCATGGGCCCCGAAATAACCAGCGGCGTGCGCGCCTCATCCACCAGCACGGAGTCTACCTCGTCAATAATACAGAAATAATGGTCGCGCTGTACCTGATCCTCCTTGCGACTGGTCATGCCATTATCACGCAGATAATCGAAGCCAAACTCAGATGCAGTGCCGTAGGTGATATTGCAGCCATACATCTCTTTGCGCGTCTGCGGGTCCATGCTGTTTTGGATACAGCCGACTGTCAGCCCAAGAAAGCGGAACAGGTGGCCCATCCACTCAGAGTCCCGCCGGGCCAGGTAATCGTTGACGGTTACCAACTGGCAATTCCGCCCGGTGAGTGCATTGAGATAGAGTGGGCAAGTGGAAACGAGAGTTTTACCCTCACCCGTCGCCATTTCGGCAATACGCTTTTCATGCAGCACGATACCGCCGATAAACTGCACATCGTAGTGCACCATATCCCAGGGCAGCATGTGGTCGGAGACCTCATAGGACTTCCCACACATGCGACGGGCAGCATTTTTCACCGTAGCGAAGGCCTCCGGCAGTAACTCATCCAGCGACTCACCCTGCTGATGCCGCTCCATGAACTCAGCCGTCTTCGCCCGCAGCTGCTCGTCAGTCAGCGACTGGTATTCAAGCTCGATCGCATTGATGCGCTCGATGATCGGCTGACACTTCTTGATATACTTTTGATAGTGTCGCCCGGAGAACTTTTTGAGAATGGCATTAATCATGAGACGAAATTACTGGGAAAAATTTAAACCCGCCATGTTCCAGCATGAGGATACACGCCGGAGCAGCGAAAAACTCCTAAGCTGTCATAAGGCCATGAAACGGCAAGAGCGGAATTTGCGAACTCGTGGTTGAGGGTGTGATTGAAGGTGGTGGCAGTTCGGCTGTTCGTCACGGACAAGGCGCGATGGTCCGGTGTCATTATTGGGAGGGCGAACGTCCCCGTGAGCCGCCCGGCGACCGAGCGTGTGAGACTGTCTGCGGATTGCCCCGTGTCGCTGTGCGGGTAATCTTCGCTGTCATGGTGTCGCGTTGCTCCATGCAAAGTTGAGTTAACTTTGCCGCCGTTGCGCGGCTCGCGGGGACGTTCGCCCTCCCTGGCAAGAAACCTTCCCCGATTTTCCCGCCAAACTATCGGCGGGGCGTTTTCGAAATCCCACCACTTTCAATCGTGCCCCTCATTTTACTCGGGCGGCTCGACCCGAACTCTAAAGAAACCACTGGGAGATTCACCCATAGCTCTGGAAGACCGGAAGGTCACCCTCTCTCGCCCATCACCCAAATCTTGAGTCGAATACTCTGGGTTGGCAATCACTGTGCTGTTTTTAAAGCTCAAGTCATCGCTTTCTTCCAAAGAGAACTTGTAGCCCTCAGCGACCGCCGTAGCACTCCGGATAATGCTGATGGTGAAATACTGTTTCCCATCTTCTGCCTGCTCAATCGAGTTTTCGACTTTGACGGTGTCACCCGCTTCAGCTTTCAGGCCAAAAGCCGACTTTGCCCATGCGGGGAATACACCATCATCGGCATCCTCTAACGGTGCCTTTAAGCCGGCGTGGAGAACGGGTTCAAAAGCATCAGCAAACACCCAGTCCTCATTCAGGAAGATTGAATCACCTGCGATATCCACCACTCCATCGTCCCAGCGAAGGTTGTAGATATTACCCGTATTCCCATAGTAAACACGGATGAAATAGA
>PXBU01000060.1 GCA_003566795.1 Puniceicoccaceae bacterium
GGATACGCTTCAACGTCAGGCCCAACTCAGCGTGGGCGAACTGGCTAGCTTTCGCAACCGGCCCACTGCCAGCCAAGCAGGTGCCGGACGCTGGCGCGCCAATGTGGGGCAGCAATGGCACAAGGAATCGGCCCGGCAGGCCGCAACTGAGCACCCGGATGCCACTTTTGAGCAAGCCATTTCCGGCAGCCTGCAACATCGCGACTGGACGGTGACAGTGCAGGGCCGGATCGACCAGATCATCCCCGTCGGCGACTCGTTGACGCTGCGCGAGGTCAAGACCGTGCGCCAGCCGCTACCCTGCCCGCCCGAAGATCTCCTCCGGCAGTATCCGGAATACTTTGCCCAAGCCGCCATCTATCTGCATCTGGCTGAATTACTTCCCAGCTATGCCGGGCAAAAACCTTGCGCCGAGCTACTCTTCATCGAAATCAACTCCGGCACCGTGCAGTCGGTCCCGCTTGATGCCGGCGCCCGCGAGCTGGTGGACACACAACTGGCGCGGCTGACATCCTTTTTGGATGAACGCCGCGCCCGCCGCATCCAGCTGGAAGCAACCGAGATCCAACCCGCCTTTGCCACCCTGCGGGACGGGCAGGCGGAACTGATCCAGCAACTTTCCACCGCCGCACTAAAGAGCTCGACCGTGCTGCTCCAGGCTCCCACCGGATTTGGCAAGACCGGCATCGTGCTGGAACACGCGCTGCGGCAAATGCAGCAGGGGCTCTTCGAGCGCTGTATCTACCTGACCAATCAATCCAGCGGGCAGCTGGAGACAGTCCGCCAGTTGCGCCGCATGATAGGCAGCAACCTGCGCTTCATTCAGATGCGCAACCGCGTAGAGCATAAAATCGATAGCCCGCGCCATCGTTGCACTGGTGACCGCCGCTGCGAGGAAACTCTGGAACAGGATTGGATCCAGGGGGACATTTACCCGCCCGATCTCCTGCAAGAGGGAACGCTCACGCTGGATCAGGCTAAGGCTTTGGGCAGTGAGACCGGCGTCTGCCCCTACGCCTTGACCAAGGGCTGCCTGCCCTATGCCGAAATCTGGATCGGTGACAGCAATTACGTCTTTGCCCCACATAGCCGCCATGTTTTTGCCGAACCCGATGGCTTCGACCCGGCCAAGACCATTCTGATAATCGATGAGGCGCACAATCTCCCCGCTCGCAATGCCGACGCGCTCAGCATCGAGCTGGATGCTAACAATCTCTTCGTGGCGATCGAAGAGCTGCGCCATGCCGGTGCCGCCCGTCGTTTACTGGCCAGCCTGCATCGTGTGGCCAGCGAGATTAGTCAGCTGGATGCCGGGCAAGTCCTGAGCACCGACCAGATCTACTCGCTGTGCGACCTCTGCGAGGACGCGACCGAGCAGCTGGAAGCAGCCCGGTTCGACTACCAGGCGGTCCCTCCATTCGCCATCGAGACGATTTGGCAAATTCCCGAATTGGCGACACGCCTCGACCAAATTTCCAGCGAATGGCTCTACTGGTGCCCGCATGGCGGATGCCTGCGGGCTCAATGCCTCGACGCCAGCGAGTGGACGGCCCGCTGCCTGCAAGCCTTTGGCAGCCGCATCCTGATGTCGGCCACACTGGACCCGCTGGATCATTACCATGCTGCCATCGGCATTCGACCCACGGATTCAAGCCTGGCCATCGGCTGGGCCGACTGGCGGGAAAACGCCTACGATGTCGCAATTGATTGCCGGGTGGATACCCGCCTGAAGCATCGGGGCCGCTACTACCAAACGACCGCGCAGACAATTGCGGCAATGAGTTCGCTGGAACCAGGAAAGCCGATGGTGGCATTTTTTTCCTCCTACCAATACGCCGAAAATGTGCGGGCCTACTTGACTGTGATTGAGCCTTCGCTCCGCGTGGCTGTCCAGCCCCGAGGTGTCGACTTGAGGCAACAAGAGGACTTCATCGATGAGGGGCTCCTGTGCGCGGATGTGCTCTTTCTGATCATTGGCAGCAGCTATTCGGAGGGTATCGATAAACTGGGAGGCAGAGTCCGGTCCGTGATTGTGGTCGGGCCCGCTCTGCCGGAAGTCAGTCCGGTACAGCAAGCCAAAATGCAAATGGACCCTGCGCTTAGTCGTGAGGAAGCGTTCAAAGCAGTGTATTTAATTCCTGCCATGCGGCGCATCCATCAGGCACTGGGCCGTATCGTTCGCGCTCCCGGCCAAAATGCCCGGATACTGCTGCACTGCCAACGCCACGCCCAGGACGATTACCAACAAATGCGACAGCCAGAGTATCAGACTGAAACACTGATACGCAGCGAAAACGAGCTGATTGCATGGCTGGCAAAAACAAAACAAACTCATTTAAAATCTTGAAAAATATGTAAAAGTGAGAAAGTTAGGAAACATTACCTTTATTTCACAGGTCTTCCCTGAAGGAATAAATCTTTTAAAAATCCCTTCCCCTAAACCCCAAATCCCAACTCCTACAACTAATGGCAAAATCAAAAGTAAACAAAGGCATTAGTCGCATCGATAGCGGCTCCACTCACGGCTGGTTTGTTCGTGGTTACCGAAACGGACGAACCTACTCGAAGTTATTCAGTGACCGTAAATGCGGCGGTAAGGGCAAAGCCCAAAAAATGGCGAAAGACTACCGTGACGAGCTCTTCGCGGAGCTCGAGACAATCCCCAAGCGCCCGCGCCAGCGCCGCGTGGTTGTATCTGACTCCCGCAATACCACGGGTGAGTTGGGAGTTTCCCGTATTACAAAAATCGGGCCCAACGGAACCAAGCATGATTGCTACTCGGTGAGCTGGCGTCCGGAGCCAGGCATCCAGAAGTGCACCTCTTTCTCAATCAGAAAATACGGTGAGAAAAAAGCCTTTAAACTCGCCGTCGAGCATCGCCGCAAAATGATGCGCGAAGTCCACGGGCCCAACTTCTACCGAAAAATGAGTAAGCGTGGAAAAAAAGATTCCTCCGCTTGATTCGGGTAAGTTGTAATTTCTAAAGCGCAACCGCCAGCGGTTGCGCTTTTTTATTGCACCGCTCCGCCGGAGTCAGCGGGCCCAACCACCAACTGCACTCGATGCGACGGGTCCAGCTTCTGCCGGACAAACCGCGCCAACTCCCCGGCGTCAGTGGCATCCAGCTTTGCCGCGTATTCGGCGTCGTCCTCCAGTGGCAGGCCATAGCACAGTTGCAGGCCTGCTTGCATCGCGCGGGCACCGATCGTTTGCCGCCCCATGGGCCGCGCCGCCTTCAAGCGGGTGCGGCAACGGGCAAGTTCTTCCTCGCTCACCTCAGCGCGTACCACCCGCTGAATTTCCTGCTCAATTTCCTCCAGCACTTCATCGACGCGCTCAGGATGGGTGCCAGCATAAAACACGAACATCCCCCCCTGCACCCCGATAATGCGAGTCGAACCGACAAAGTAGGCCATCGCCAAGTCCTCACGCACGCGCTCGAACAGTCGACTCGACATCCCGCTAAATAGCTCGTTCAGCACATCGCTTAGCACGAAGTCCTCATCTTGGATGCCCGATCCGGGATAGGCCTGAAGAATTACCGATTGTTCGCGGTCCATCTGCTCTACCAGCAATTTAGGCTGTGCGATTTCAGGTAGAGCCACTGTCCTGGGTTTAAAAATATCGTCTGATAAGCCGCGGGAGAGCAGTGGTGAAAGTTCCGCGATCAAGGGCTCCCGCTCGAAGGCACCTGTGGCCACCAGAATCAAATTGCCAGCTCGCACCAGATCCTTGAAGTGAGCGACGATATCCGCCGGCCTCAATTGCTCCAGATCCTCAATGCGGCCATCCGCGCCCACTGAAAATGGGTGCTCCCCAAAAAAGTGTTCGCGCAAGCGTTGAAATCCGAAGTCGAGAATTTCATCTTGCTCCTCTTTGAGATTAGCAATTTGCGCCTGACGCTCCGTCTCGAAAGTGGCCTGCTTAAAGCTCGGACACGTCAAGGCATCCGTCAGTAGTTCAAGCGCCAGACTCAAATCAGCGGGCAAAACCTCGATGGCCAAACCGATCGTATTGTTGCCACAGGTTGAGTGAAAACTACCACCGATGCCCTCGATCGTTTCCGAGATCTCCTCGGCAGAGCGCTTGGCCGTGTCTTTGGTCAGCAATTCAGCCATCAGCGCCGAGACTCCGCGTTGCCCCTGCGGTTCGTAGAGCGGCCCACCCAGCAAAATCGCACGCAAATGCACCTTGGGCAAGCGGGCATCCTGCTGCAACAACAACCGGGCTCCAGAATCGAAGTCAATCTGCTCGAAGGGCTTGAGTGCCAGCCGCTCCTCTTGGGCCGCGCTGGCACGGGCAGTCGCCAACTTCGGTCCCAAGGTGACCGCAGAAAGATTTGCATCGACCAGATAGTGCTGCGCCATGGTCTGCAAGTCATGGTTGCCCACCGACCGCAGACGTTTGAGATAGCGCCGTGCGTAGTTGCTATCGCCAATAACCACTTCACCCACACCCAAACGAGTGGCTTGGCCACTCATGGTTTTGCGGCCATTGATTTCTGAGCTTAGTGCCTGCCGACAGGCCTTTTCCACCACATCTCGCTCAAACCCGTCGGTGATCACTTCATGAATCAGCCGATGGATCGCAGCCTCCACCTCCGGCCCACGTTCCGGATCACAGACATAGCTGATCATGAACAGTCCATTGTCACCCGGGTTCCAATTGCGACAGTCCACATAATGCACCAGCTTTTGTTGGTTGCGCAGTCGCTCCCACAGCAGCGAACTCTCACCGCCGCCCAGTGCATGCGCCAGGGCATCCAGCTTGGGCGAATCCGGGTGACTCAAGTGCGGCACCTTAAATGCCATACCACCCCGAAACACCTTGTAATCACCGACGATGTCCTCGCGCCTGGGCGCCAACTGCACCGGCTCCGCCTCGATCTGCACCGGCCCCAGACGCCCACGTGGCACAGCTCCAAACGTCGCATCCACCACTTCCATGCATTCCGCCGACGCCACCGCACCCACCACTGAGACGACCATATTGTTGGGCACATAACGCGCCGCGTAATAATCGCGCAATTCCTCTGCCGTCACCTGCTCAAACAGTTCGCGGTGGCCAACAACCGGCTCACGGTAGGGGTGTCGCTGAAAGGCAGTTCGAAATAACGCCTGAGTCAGTTGCCGGTCCGGATCATCCAGCCCCATGTCAATCTCACGCAGGATCACATCACGTTCGCGCAAGATCTCCGCCTCCGGCAAGGTGGCATGCAGCACCAGATCCGATAAGACGTCAGCAATCTGCGCAAAGGCACTGGCAGGACCGTCAATGTAGTAAACAGTTCGATCAAAGGTCGTGTAGGCATTAATCGATGCTCCCATGGCATGGACCTCGCGGCTGATCGCCTTACCCTCACGACGTTTCGTCCCTTTGAACAATAGATGCTCCAGGTAGTGAGAAAGACCGGAACCAATGAGCGCACCCTCGTGGATACTGCCACTCTTGACCCAAACTTGCACGGAAATCACCTCACTGGAGAAGTCAGGCCGATGCACCAGCGTCAACCCGTTGCGAAAAACGTGCCGCGCGACCGGCGCACGAAACAGCTGGTCGAGCCAGTCGTCTGATGGGACCGATGTGATGGACTCTGTTATACGATCTGATGACATACTAGCGTAGTGGCGGTCGCTTAATGGTGGGCTTGATTGTCGACGGGCGAAATGGCTTATCGAAGGCGGCACTAAAGCTATATCCCTGGTCAAAATCCTCCGGGCTATCCTGGTCGGTCTTCCCCAGCACCTTGCAGTCGACGAGATTGAAAACAATGTTGCCGAAATCCCGGCAATTTTTTACACCCCAATTCTCCAGAACAGTACGAGCCATCGGACCATACTGATCGATCGCATAGCGGCGAATCCCCTCCAACAGTTGCTGGCCAGTCAAGTGGTTGGTTTTGTCCATGTCCCCGCTCTTGTGCAGCTCGCGCAAACTATAATCAAGGGCCTGGCGCAGAAAATAGTATGCCCCGCGCCCATAGCGCGGGTCGTCCTTGCGTATGGCACGGATCACTTCGCTAAAATCTCGGTTGGGATCATTCACTGTTGTTTAAGCAAAACCAATACGACGGGGCGTCAACCCTAGTAGGGCTGCGATTCATCCCGCGCTGACCTTCAGTCCCTTATTATCGCAGAGCAGGCGATAGGCACGACTCTGAATCCCATTTGAGGCATAGGCCTGCTGCATCACCTCCAAGACTTCCTTAACGACCGCAGGAGAGCAGAGACAGACCACGGTGGATCCACTCCCACTCAACCAACCCGTATAGGCACCGGAACTGCAACCCGCTTCGATACTCTCATGTCCGAAAGGATTGAGCCGCTCGCGGTAGGGCTGGTGGATGCAGTCATACACCGCGTTCTCCAGACGCTCAAAATTTCCCGAAACCAGCACGCCCACCAGATACGCCAAACTGTTCGTCGTGCGCACCACATCGCCGAACGGCAACACATTCGGCAGCACGCGGCGCGAATCATTCGTCAGCACTTGATAATCGGGAGACACCGTCGCAAACACCAGACTCTCCGCTAACTCAAAGCGCAGGTGGTGCCGGTAGGCGCGCGTCTCCGGATCCGTCCTGGCGATACAAAATCCACCACTAAAGGCAGCGCAGGCGTTGTCCGGTGAATTGTCCAAACGCGTCGTCAACCGAATCGCCGCCTCCTGATCCAAAGCACCCCCCACCAAATAATTCAATCCGGCAATGATGCCCGCCCGAACCGTGGAGCTCGAGCCCAAGCCACGTGCGAGCGGCACCTCACCCCAGATCTCGTAGTCGAAACCGGGCAGGCTGACCCCTGCCGCCTGAGCATAACATCGTGCCGCCTCCTCCACCATCGCCTGGGTGCCCGGATTGCCCTCACCTACTGGCGCGATGACGGAGTCTTTGCGAACCGTCAGACGGACGAAATTATACAGCGAGAGCGCAATGCTCAGGCAGTCAAAACCGGGACCACAATTCGAGGTGCTGGCAGGGATTTGAACAAGAACCGTTTTCTGAGACATGATGGGGAGTCTAGTGGCGTTGGCGCATTTCGCGTTCTGCTTCACGCATGGTGACCTTTTTCTTCAAGGTTTCGCGCTTGTCATAAAGCTTTTTGCCGGTGCACAGCGCGATCTCAATCTTGATCAGGCCATGCTTCAGGTAGATGCGCAGCGGAATGAGTGATTTGCCGCCGGTTTCCACCGCACCAATTAATTTGTTAATTTCCCTGCGATGCAGCAGCAGTTTGCGCTTCCGGCGGGGGGGATGGTTTTGAAAATTCCCGAAGGTGTATTCTCCGATATGTGAGTTATACAGCCAGACTTGTCCTTTCTCCACTCGGCAGAACGCTTCTGCAATCTGGGCATTTCCCTCCCGAATCGCTTTCACCTCAGTGCCCTGGAGCACGAGCCCTGCCTCGTAGGTCTCACCCACAAAATAGTTATGGTGAGCTTTGGCATTGCGGATTTCACGCTGGTGGCCCGCTGACTTCTTTTTTTTCGCGCACACGTCTCTTACGCCCCTCAACTGGGAAGCGGCAGAGGGCGCGCTTCATGAACCAGCTATCAGTGGCAACTTGGGCTAGGCCTCCTGAGTCTCCTCATCAAGCTGGTAGGTGATTTTACCCTCCATGATCTCACGCAGTGCCATGTCCTCTGCAGACAGACGCTCCAACGACTCCACCAATGGCTTGTAGCCGCTCTTCAACTGCTTCGCGCTGCGCGACACCACGTTGACCAAAATCATTGGGTCGGTAATGACCTTCTGGGCTTCCTTTAAATAATCGTCTCTCAAAGTATTCTCTCTGCTGAATTAAAATAGAAAAACAGAGAAAAATGCCGCAGCTCTCCTGCATTGCAAGTAAATTCTCCCGTCGCCAAAACTCGCAAACTCGAAAATACTTCAAATTCCCATTGACAGCGATTCGGGCGAATCTACTGTTGCCCGCTTTTCCATAAATCATGAAGACGACTTTATCGACAAACACAGATCACACAAAATCCTGGTTCATCGTGGATGCTGCCGAGGAAACCCTTGGGCGTGTGGCTGTAAAAATTGCTAACGTGCTGCGCGGCCGCCACAAGCCGACCTACACTCCGAGTGCCGACACGGGTGACTTTGTTGTGGTGATCAATGCTGAGAAGATCAAACTCTCCGGCAAAAAGAACACCAACAAAACCTACATGTTCTATTCCGGATGGATGGGCGGCGAAAGCTACGTCAATCTTAATGACATGCGCCAAAAGAAGCCTGCGTTCATCATCGAACACGCAGTAAAAGGCATGCTGCCCCGCAACCGGCTGGGGCGTCAAATGATCAAAAAGCTGAAAGTTTATGCTGGTTCGGAACACCCGCACGAGGCGCAGCAACCCAAACCTTTGGTTTAAAATAATCTGGTTTAACTATATTTTATAATGAGCGAAGAAACATTTGTATCCGTCGGCCGCCGCAAAAAGGCCATCGCACGTGTCCGCCTCACTCGCGGCAGCGGCAAACTGTTGGTGAATGGCAAGGAGCCGGAGCACTACTTCAAAGCAGAGGAATTCACGCGCGCTGCGCTCTCGCCTCTCGGTACTGTTGGTATGCGCGAGCAGGTTGACATCACTATTAAGGCCCAAGGCGGCGGCCTCAACGGCCAAGCCGGTGCCACTCGCTTGGGCATCGCCCGCGCACTGGAAAAGCTCAACAGTGAGCTGCGCCCTGAACTAAAAAAGGAGGGCCACATGAAGCGGGACCCCCGCTCCCGCGAGCGCAAGAAGTCCGGCCAACCCGGTGCGCGCAAAAACTTCCAGTTCTCCAAGCGCTAAGCCCGACAGCACGGTCGCATTTTTGGCAACCCTCCAAGGCCGTGCATGGTGCCTTGGAGGGTTTTTTGTTTATTAAATTCCAGATCATTAGCCATTTCTCACCCCCTCAATTCCTATGAACGCAGCTATCATCGGTGCCTCCGGCTTCTCCGGCGAAGAACTCGTCCGGATTCTTGCCACTCACCCAAACGTGACCCTCGCCGCCGTCACTTCCCGTTCACTGGCCGGTCAAAAAGTAGCGGATGTGATGCCGTCGCTGCGCCATAAAGTGGGCGAATTGGAGTTTACCGCATCCGATCCGGCGGACTTGGCTGCCAGCTCCGGGATCGAGATCTTTTTTCTCGCCCTCCCCCATGGGGTCGCTGCCGAATTTGCCGATCCGCTCTACCAGGCCGGCAAGACCGTCATCGATCTGAGTGCCGACTTCCGGCTGGGCTCAACCCGCACCTATCAGGAATACTACGGTCAACCCCACCCGGCGCCGCACCTCCTCGCAGCGGCCGCTTATGTAATCCCCGAACTCACCGAGCCGAAGTGGAAGTCCGCTTCGCTGATCGCCTGCCCCGGCTGTTACCCTACCAGTATTCAGCTGGCACTGTACCCTTTGCTGGTAGCTGGCCTGATCGAAACCCAGGGCATCGTCATCAACAGTTGCAGCGCTGTCAGCGGCGCGGGCCGGAAAGTGGCTGAGGATTTTATCTTCTGCGAGCGCAACGAGAGCATGAAGGCTTATGCGCTCCCCAAACACCGGCACCTGCCGGAAATTGAGGAACAGCTGGCCAAGGCCGCCTTCACCGACTGCATCGTGCAGTTTAGTCCACACTTGGCACCGATGAACCGCGGCATTTCGACCACCATCGTCGCCAAGGCCAAGACCAGTATCGAGCAGCTCTACACCACCTGGCACAAGGCATACGCGGACAAGCCCTTCGTCAGCGTGCTTCCCAGCGGCACCTTTCCGAACACCAAGCACGTCAGCGGCACCAACCGGGCCGACATCGCTGCGGTCTATGACCCACGGACCGGCAATTTCGTGATCAACTCCGTCATCGATAATCTGGTTAAAGGTGCCAGCGGCCAGGCGGTGCAAATCATGAACCTCAAGTTTGGTTTTGAGGAAACCGCCGGGCTCTTGTAAACGCCGAACATTCAACATCGAACTTCGAATATTGAATGCTTAACCATGAGCTTCCCCATCTTCGGAAAACTTCCTTGCTAAATTCGCATATTAATCTCGCGGACTAAGCTTTCCAGTTAACCTTCTTGTCAAAATTCAACGTCCAACGCTCAACGTTCACCCCCGCTCCTCCCCCCCCTCCGCTCATGATCCCGATCATACTTCTCGAAAATTCAAACGGGCTGACCGACTGTCCCGGCTTTAAGGCTGCCGGTGCCGCATGTGATGTGCGGGAACTGGGGGACATGGAGCGACTCGACCTCGCAATGGTTGCCGCCGATAAGCCCTGCTCTGCCGCAGGTGTTTTCACCCTCAACGACATCTGCGCCGCGCCGGTGCGCCTGTGCAAAGAGATCCTTCCCCGCAGCGGCAATAAAGTGGCGGGGTTCGTCGCCAACAGCGGCAACGCCAACGCTGCCACGGGCGAACAAGGCATGGCAGATGCCAAGGAGATGGGCGCACTGGCACAACTCAGCTCCGGGATCGGGGCGCCTTTTCTCGTCTGCTCGACCGGGCGTATCGGCCGCAAGTTGCCGATGGAGCGAGTCGAATCCGGCATCCAAACCGCTGCGGGAAAACTTTCCGACGACGCCCAGTCCTCACTCAATGCCGCCGATGCGATTCTGACTTCCGACACCCGGCGCAAAGTCGCGACCGCACAGTTCAACTTCGAAGGCCAGACAGTCACGGTTTCGGGCATGGCCAAAGGCGCTGGCATGATCGAGCCCAATATGGCGACCATGCTCGCCTTTCTCACAACAGATGTCATTGCCAACAGCGAGCAACTGAAGCACGTGCTCACCGCTGCAGTTAACCAGACCTTCAACCGGATCTCGGTCGACGGGGACATGAGCACCAACGACACCGTATTGCTGTTTGCTAACGGAAAGTCGGGCGTCGATCCATGGGACGGCCCGGCGGATCTACTGTTCGCATTCAAAGAGGCCGTCTTCAAAGTATGTGAGCGCCTGGCTGAGCTCATTGTCGGGGATGGCGAAAAAGTAACCAAACTGGTAGAGCTCATGGTGCAAGGCTGCCCCCGCGTGCAGGATGCGGAAAAGGTGGCCCGCACGGTGGGCAATTCACTCCTGGTCAAAGCCTCGTGGTATGGCTCCGACCCTAACTGGGGCCGTCTTGCCAGTGCCGCCGGTGACGCCAGCGTCGGCCTGAAGGAAGAACTATTGGACATCCACTACGACGACGTGCCCGCGCTGCTCAAAGGCGTGCCGCAAGATACCCGCGTGGCCGATTGGAAGGCGGTCGTCGCCAAGAAGCGCTTCCGCATCACGATTAATCTCAATCAAGGCAACCGCGACTTTCGCCTCCTCACCTCTGACCTCAGCGAAGCCTACGTGAACTTCAATAAGTCCGAGTAGCCCGAAGCCATCTCAGCCATCAGCCATTAGAAATTAGAAATTTTCCATGACCGACATTTCGCAACTCGACGTCACCACCAAGTCAGCCGTTCTACTCGAAGCACTGCCCTACGTGCAGCGCTTCCGGGACGCGATTTTCGTGGTGAAATACGGCGGTGCCTTCATGGATGATGCGGATCCTGCCGTGCGCACCCGCGTCGCCACGGATATTGCGTTCCTTTCTGCCGTGGGCATTAAGGTCGTCGTCGTGCACGGCGGCGGCAAGGCCATCACCCGCGCTCTGGCAGAGGCGCAGGTGCAGACCCGCTTCGAACACGGCCTGCGGGTGACCGACGAGGCTTCCGTCAAGATCGTCGAACACACGCTTAACAAAATCGTCAATCTCGACATCTGCGAAATACTTCAGGCCAAGAACGCGCGTCCGCTCGGCATCCATGGCAACAGCATCCTCGTCTGCGACAAAAAAGAAGTCGAAGTGAATGGGGCAGCTGTCGATGTGGGCTTCGTGGGCGAGACCCACACCGTAAAAACCAAGGTGATTAAGAAAGCTCTGAGCGATGGTTATATCCCCGTCATCTCCCCCATCGCGCTGGACGACCAAGGACAAGTCCACAACACCAACGCCGACGCAGCCGCTGCACGCGTTGCCGCTGCGCTGCGGGCCCGGCGGCTGGTCTACCTCTGCGACGTGCCCGGACTGATGCGCAATATCGATGACCCGGATTCACTAATTTCCACGCTCAAAGTCGACGAAGTCGCGGACCTGGTCCGCAACGGGACGATTAGTAAAGGCATGATCCCGAAAACCGATAGCGCCGTCAGAGCCCTCAAGAACGGTGTCCACCGCGTCCACTTCATCGACGGCGAACAGCCGCATAGCCTCCTGCTCGAAATTTTCACCGATAAGGGCGTCGGCACGGAGATTGTGAACGGTTAGCCGTGCATAATTTCTGTTCCCAGTTTCCAGTTCTCCTGTTTCCAGTTAACACAGTCCGAACAATTAATCATGAACCACCATCAAACCCTGGCCAAAAACTACGGCGCACCCGCTTTTAACGCGGTGCGGGGCGATGGGCTGTATCTCTACGACGAAAGCGGCAAGCGCTACCTGGATTTCGGCTCGGGCATCGCGGTGACCTCGGTGGGCCACTCCCACCCGAAATGGGTGCATGCTGTGCAGGCACAAGCCGCCAACCTAGTACATTGCAGCAACCTCTACGGCATCCCCGGCCAGCAGAAGCTGGCCGACCGACTGGTGGCGAAAGCGGGCCCCGGACGGGTGCTCTTCTGCAACAGCGGGGCCGAGGCCAACGAGGCCCTCCTCAAGCTAGCCCGGCTCCATGGCAAGCAGCGCACCAGCGAAGAGGGCAAGCGCTACACCGTGATCGGCGCGGAAAATGCCTTCCATGGCCGGACTTTTGGCGGGATGGCCGCCACCCCACAGGAAAAAATCCAGGGCGGCTTCCGCCCCATGCTGGACGGCTTCAAATTCGGCCAGCTCAACCGGATCGAAAGTTTCGACCGGCTGGTGGACGATTCCGTGGCGGCAGTCTTTATCGAGTCCATTCAGGGCGAGGGCGGCATCTTCCCCGCCGAACCCGGCTTCCTGCGCGAGCTACGGGCCCTCTGCACCGAGCGGAACGCTCTCCTCATGCTCGACGAGGTGCAGTGCGGCATCGGTCGCAGCGGACACTTCTTCGCCTACGAGGCCAGCGGCATCCTGCCCGATGCCATCGGCATGGCCAAAGGGCTGGGCGGCGGCTTCCCCATCGGTGCCATCTGGGTGGCCGAAGCTTACGCGGAACTCTTCCAACCCGGCTCCCACGGTACCACTTTCGGCGGCAATCCGCTCGCTTGTGCCGCCGCCAATGCCGTCCTCGATATCATCGAGGAAGAAGAACTTCTCGAAAAAGTCCGGGCCAACAGCGCCACCTGGCATCAAGACATCCAAACGCTGGCCAATAAACACAGCGAACACATCGCTGGCATACGAGGTGCTGGCTATATGGTGGGCCTCGCCCTCAAACCTGAAGGCCTCAACCTCAAAATCGCCAACGCCGCCCGGGAAAAGGGCCTCCTCGTCGTCCCCGCCGGCCAAAACACACTGCGCATGCTGCCAGCCCTCACCGCCAACCCCGAACAACTCAGCGAAGCCGTCGCCATTCTGGATGAGGCCTTTGCGAACGTCGAACGTTGAAGATCCAACGTCGAATAATGAATTAAATCCGAACACTTCAAACCAAGGCATTCGATATTCAGCGTTCGGCGTTGGACCTTCGAAGTTCATGAAAAATGAAACATTTTTTAAAAGAAACCGACTTTTCCCGGCAACAAGCACAGCAGGTTTTCACCCTCGCGAAAGCGTTGAAGGCGAACCGCCTCAACGGCCCCCAGCCCCTCAATATGCAGTCCTGGGGCCTGCTGTTCTATAAAAGCAGCACGCGCACCCGCATCTCCTTCGAAGTTGGGGTGAACGAACTGGGCGGCTTCCCGGTGGTGCTCAATTCGGAAAACACTCAAATCGGCCGGGGCGAAACCATCGCCGACACCGCCCGTGTCATGTCGCGCTACCTCCACGGTCTCGTCATCCGTACCTTTGGCCACGAAATCATCGAAGAGTTCGCGGCCCATGCGAACATTCCGATTATCAACGGACTGACCGAATTCAACCACCCCTGCCAACTCTACACCGATATCTTCACCGTGCTCGAACGCATCTCACCGGATGCCGTCGATATCGAAGCCCTGCGCGGCAAGAAGGTGGCCTTTTACGGCGACTGCGCCAGCAACATGGCCAACTCCTGGATCATCACTGCCGCCATGTTCGACATGGAAATCGTGCTGGCGGGGCCGCAACAATTTGCCCCGGGGCAAGCGGTGGCTGATGCGCTCAAGGCCGATGGCCTGCCCGCCAATTACAGCTTTACCACCGAGGCTGCAGAAGCCGCCCAGGATGCGGATATCCTCTATACCGACGTCTGGGTTTCCATGGGCGACGAGGCGGAGGCGGAGGAGCGCAGGGCCAGGATGCTGCCCTTCCAGGTCACTCCCGAACTCATGCAACTGGCTAAGGAAACAGCTGTTTTCATGCACTGCCTCCCGGCCCACGCTGGCGAAGAGGTCGCGCAGGAAGTCCTCGACAGCCCGCAAAGCATCATCTTTGACGAAGCAGAAAATCGCCTACATGTGCAAAAGGCCATTTTAGCGAAACTGGTCGAGTGTGCTACACCCACACGCTAACCAAAGACCCGCGCCCGCATGCCCTGAATCGTCGCCAGGTCCTGCCAGTCCGCCCCGCGCATCAAATTCACCTTCGGCGGATATTTCCGCCCTTTCTCCCGCTGCCAGGACGCCACAAAGCCGCGCACAAATTCCTGACTACCCAGAATCGCCCCATCGGTAAAGTAGCGTACCCGGCAGCGCAGCACCGTCGCCCGCGGCAGCAACGCCTTCTCCTGCTCCAGCACCTGCAAGGCCTTCGCCCGCTCCGCTTCCGAGAGCCCCGGCTGTCCCGCCCGCTTACCAAAGATCAATTCCCGGTGCATCCGCAAAGCATCCGCCACCGACACCTGCTGGCCACGCGCCGATCCATCCGCATAAGCCCCCCAGATCACACGAATCCCGCGCCGCGCCGCTTGCCACTGACCAGCCA
>PXBU01000419.1 GCA_003566795.1 Puniceicoccaceae bacterium
ATCAAATCGGCTCTAGTGCGATAAACGAGAAAGTCTCGCTGATCCGTACTATAGACGCGGCCACCCCATTCTTCGTGCAAGGCAACAACGCAGGCATCTGCGTAGTCGGCTTGAGGATGATACTTCTCCAATATCCGAATCACCCCAACGCGCATTTCGGGTAAGACCGGAACCACTCTCAGCCAATCAGATTCAATCATGGCGATGATCGCAGCTTTAGCCTTTGAGCTTCTTCGAACCATGAAAATCGCTTCAGAGACCACCGCCTCACAAGTCAGAAAACCACCGGAAACATCGGCGGCAACTTCTTTAGCCCAAGGATGGAACTGATCATGTGGGTTAAGCAGTCCTACGATCAAACCAGTATCCGCGATTGGCTGCTGCTTCAATGGCTGTAGCCCTCCTTGGTTGAAAGTCGCTTATCTTTCGGACCGTCATATATGCCGACAACCCATTCCGGCAGCGTCGGCTTACTCTTCGGGCCAATCTGTGCACGTTTTGTCCGTCTGGCTATAGGGCGTTTACTTTGGGATGGTTTCGTTTTCATCAGAAATCTAATTCAAGCAAAATGGTCGCTGTGCGCAACTAGATATTGAGGCGCGACACAAAGACATCGGGGGCGAGCATGGGGTCGGGGCGAGCATGGGGTCAGTCCAATTATCCGTGTTTTTGCCTAAACGCAGCAGGCGTATCTGATGGAGCTGGGAACCGCCTTCGCTGGATCCCCGCCGGAAGCGGCGGGGCTACGTGGGAGTTAGGAGCTAGAAGTTAGGAATTAGACAGAAGCCGTAGCCCAAGCGCTTCCGCTTGGGATTCCTCTTAGTCCGGTAGATCCCCGCCGGAAGCGGCGGGGCTACGTGAGGCGCCCGGCTTCGCGATGCCAGCGGACAAACGCCTCGATCCCTTCCCGAAAACTTGTTTTTGGCTGGTAACCAAATAGCTTACGGGCCTGGCTCACATCGGCCCATGTCTGCGGGACATCGCCGGGTTGCTCGGGTTGGCGGTCAATCACGGCTTTTTTGCCCACGACCGACTCGATCGTTTCAATCATTTCCTGGAGCGTGACCGTGCGGTCATTACCGAAATTCACAACCGCGTAGGGCGGCAGAGCGCCCTCCGGTTGGCCAGTTTTCCCTCCTTCGCCCCCCCTTTCACCAAGGTTTCGGAGGTCATGAAGGCTACGGAGGGCAGGCAGTTCCCGGTTTCCACTTGGGAGGGAGGGGGGGCCTGAGGCCACGGCTTTTTCAGTCGAAGAAATGATGCCGTCGACGATGTCGTCGATATACGTAGCGTCGAATCCGGCAGTGCCGGATTCAGAGGCCGGAGGACAGCGACCAGAGGACAGATCCTCTGAGACCAACCGGTCCTCTGTCTTCTGGCCTCTGTCCTCTGTCTTCTGACTTCCGTCCTCTGCCCTCTGCTCACAGCTTACGGGGTCAAGGTGACCGCGGAATCGGATTTTTGTGTTTCTAAAGGGGCACCCGACAAGAGTCTTGGCCGCAGCACGGCGATATTTTCTTCGCGAAAACTGGCTTCCAAGCATTTGAAGGCCTCATCTTGATCGGAGGGCAACAAGCCGACAATGGCACCCCCGGACCCGGCGAATTTGGCGGAACAGCCGCAGGCACGGGCGGCTTCGACCATCTGGCGGTTGCCCTCCCCCACATCGTAGAGGGAGGCACGGAGGTCGAAGTTTTCGTTGATTAAGGCGGAGAGGCGCTCGGCGGTCGTTTCGTCAGGCGCGTGAAGTAAATCTCTAGCTTCGACGGTCAGCTCGGCCCAGCGCTGAATAGCGGCGAGCACTTCAGGGGCACCCTGCTGGTAGCGGGTGCGCAGGTCATTGTGAAAAACCTCGGTCCCCTGGGAGAGTTCTTCCCGGTAGGCGATGTAGAAACGATGCTGCAGTGGTGCCAAATCGACGGGCTGATAGTCGCCGTAGCCGCGTGTCTCCATCAGCTCACGGTCGAAGTCCATATAGACCGGATGCTCGTAAGCCTGGACCACCCGGTCCTGCAAGCCGGCGGGGATTTGCAGCTCGGCGTTTTCCACTGAAAGCACCAGATTGGCTAATGAGTGGCGGGAAATGCGGACGTTATAGAAACCCATCAAAGCACGCATGCAGGCGGTGATGATGGCAGAGGAGCCTGCCAGGCCGACCCGGTTGGGAATATCCGAGCTGTAGCGAAGGGTAAAATTACGATTGTCGATCTGGATGTTCCGCTCCCGGCAATAGTCGAAAAAGACCTTGCAGGTGGCCTTAAGAAGGCGGAAGCCCCCGTAATAGCCGTGGGAGCGAACATCCCCGGAAAGCGCCGCCAGGCTTTTGAACACGGAGTGGTCACGCCGGCTGGGCAGTAATTCAAGTTCAGGCGATTCCCACAGCTCGATCTGGGCCCGGAAATCCTGAAAACAAAAGGCCAGAGTTTTGCCGAAATAGCCGTCGGAGGGGTTGCCGATCAGACCGACGCGTGGGAAGGCTTGAGTTTTGATGATCATGGGGGGGCGGAGCGCCTGAGGGATGAGACCTGAGACCTGAAGGGACTATGGCTTGACTTGTGGGACGTGAAAGCTGGCTTTTGGCTTCTGAGCGAAAGGAGGGAAACGGTGGCTGAAGCACACCGCTACGAGTCTGTCTTCTGACCTCTGACCTCTGTCTTCTGACCTCTGACCTCTGATTCTGACCTCTGATTCTGACCTCTGGTCAAGGGGTGCGTATAGGGAGGCCGACGTCGCGGCGTTGGCCGGGGAGAGGGATGCCGTAGAAACCTTCTTTGCTCATGGCGGCGGCCATGGCGTCGGTAAGCTGGATCTCGCCATTGCGCCCTGGGGGCAGGGTCTCTAATGCAGCAAATACGGCAGGGGTGAGGACGTATCGGGCGGCGAAGGCGTAGACTTGGGCGGCGGCCTGTCCATCCGCTTGGTGGACGCTCGGCATTTCCGGTAGAGTCGGTTTCTCGATCATGGTATTGATCTTAAGGTGTCCCTCAGCATTGAGTTGGCCGCCGCACACTCCATAACGAGTCGCCTCGGCAGGTGCCAGCGGCTCGACCGCAACTTGAGAGACTTTGGTTTCGCGGTAGCGCTCAACCATTTGCGGGAGTGGCGAGGCCTGCTGCATGATGGTATCTCCTAACAGGACACAAAGGGCTTCGCCCTGGGCAAAAGAGGCGCCACAGCGCACGGCATCGCCGAGGCCACGTTGCTCCGCTTGTTCCAGCCAGGTAAAGCTAAGTCCATCCATCAATGCTTCCCACTCAGCCATGGCAGCGCGCTTTCCCGATGCGTCGAGCCAGTCCATCAAGGCGCTATCCCAGCTAAAATACTGACGGATCGCTTCCTTGCCGGAGGAGAGGATAATCCCAATTTCGGTGCAGCCAGCTGCCTTGGCTTCGGCCACCACGTGATGTAAAACAGGGAGACCGTCGACGGGGAGCAATTCCTTAGGGACCGCTTTCGTCAGCGGCAGACAACGGGTGCCAAG
>PXBU01000398.1 GCA_003566795.1 Puniceicoccaceae bacterium
CCCTTAACGAGGGGCGGCTGGAACTGCTGCCGCGCCTGTCGTTCCAGGAGGAACCCCCACTGCTGAGCCTGCCGGAGGATGCGGCTGTTCGCCACGACAATATCGTGGATAACCAGACTTCCACCAGTGTCGGTGTTGGTGCCTACAACAATGTGGTCGAGCGCTGTGTGGTCTTCGTCTTCAAATTACCGAACTTCGGCCCAATCGAAAATCCATTTGTGGGTTCCTCCTTCTCCTTCAATTTTACTGGTAAGACCAACAACGCGCGCGCCACCGACCTGTATGGTCTGGCAGTGCGCGATGCACCCGCCGTGCTGGGCAGCGATTACTACGGGCAGTCACCCGACCCCGACCCCACGCCGGGCACCGTCCGAATACAAGAGGTAATTTTGGATAACAGCACCAGCACTGGTATCCTCACCACTTCATTCGAGGCAGGCTTTGCGCTCACCGATTATCTCAACGCCGCGTATGACGGAGGTGCCAATGCCGGAAAATACGTCTTCCTGCGCCTGAACACGCGGGTGCCGCTTAGCGGTGCCAACCGCGCCAATGTCACCATGTCCGAAGGTGGCAGCGAAGGTCCGCCCGACACCCGTCCGCATATCACCTACCAGCTGAAATTCGAGGGTGCACCGGTCGATCTCTGGCGCCTGGCCCAGTTTGGCACGGTTGTGCCGGAGGGCATCGCGGCACCCGACGCCGACCCCGACGGCGACGGCTGGACCAACGCCCAGGAATACATCCTGGGCACCGACCCCATGGTGCCAATAGTGGGACCGCTGCTGGAGTTTGAGCCCAGTGGAGAAAATTACGCCCTCCGTTTCATGACACGCGCGACAGACGGTCCCGGCTACGAGGGGCTCAGACGCTACTACAGTGTCGAGTATTCCGAGGATCTCTCAGACTGGGACGATCTGGACGGCGCCACGGAAATCCTCGGCGCGGACGAGGAGATCAGCGTCGAGTTCCCGGCAGAGAAGAACACTGAATTCTACCGCCTCCGAGTGTGGTTGGATTGATCTAGTCCATACACACGAATTGAGTTGTCCCGGTAGATTTTGCGCCGGACCTCATCCGGCAGGTCGAGCTCCTCGAAGAACGTATAGTGCGTATTCATCTGCCGCCCTGGGTCGTCGAAAGACCACCAGCCCTCATTGGTAAAGCATACACCAATCAGAAGAGGGAGAAATTTCCGCTGCATGGCGATGGCTATGGACAGGTCCAAGCTAACAGGCAATCTATTTGTCAAAGCCCCTGCCAACAGTCTAATTTCCACCTTCCCACCATCATGCTTCCCTGGTTCGAAAACAATCAATTCCCGCTCTACCTCGCCCCCATGGCGCGGTTTACGGATATTGTTTTTCGCGACTTCTGTAAGCGGCAAGGTGCGGATGTGATGGTGACTGAGTTTGTCCAGGCCGACGCTCTCAATCGCGACGACCCGAAGCTTTGGGAGACGGTCGACTTCACCGAAGAGCAACGACCCATGGGGGTGCAGATCTTCGGCTCCAACCCCGCGACGATGGCGCAAGCTGCCCAACTGCTGCGCGACCGTTTGCGCCCGGATTTCGTCGATATCAACTTTGGCTGCCCGGCTGACCGCGTCGTGTGCATGGATGCCGGGTCCTCGATGTTGCGCAATCCGGCTCGGCTGGGCCAGGTCGTGCGGGCCGTCGTTCAGGCTGTCCCCGAGACCCCCGTCACCGCCAAGATCCGCACCGGTTGGGATGATGATACCATCGTGGCCAGGGAAGTCGGCCACATTGTTGAGAGCGAAGGCGCCCGCGCCCTCGCCATCCACGGCCGCACCAAAGTGCAGGGCTACAGCGGTGACGCCAATTGGCCGATCATCGCCGAGGTGGCCGAGGCACTCAGCATCCCGGTGATTGGTAATGGCAACATCACCAGTGCCGGGGATGTGATCCGCATCCGCGAGACCACCCGCTGCGCGGGCCTTATGATCGGTCGAGCTGCGCTCGGCTACCCTTGGATTTTCCGCGATATCAAACACGCGCTCCAGCACGGCACGGTCCCACCTTCCCCCAGCATCCAGCAACGCTGGGACACCATCATCGACTATACCCGCCAGATCATGGCGCGCCCCTTCCGGGAGCAACGCCATACCGATCTGCGCTGGATGCGCCCCAAGATGATTGCGCTGACCAAAGGCATCCACGGCTCACGCCGCATCCGAGGCGACCTCACCCAAGTCGTGCACATCGAGGACCTGGAGCGAGTGGCCCAACGGCATATCGAGCAATTCGCACAGGACCAGCCGACGAGCGGGCCCTTTAATGCTTAAAGTGCCTTTTGCCGGTGAAGATCATGGCCATGTCGCGGTCGACGGCTTGATGGCAACCAAAGCAATAAAAAGTGCGCTGAACAATATTATCTTCAAAATCATTCGTCTGAATTCCTATTTCCAGAGTGCTACTCTGAGCCCAAGCGGGATTCATGGGAATCTTTTGTAGATTTCTTTGCGGTGCAGCGCTCGATAGAAAATCAGTTTTCCTTCCGATACCTCGAAGCCTACTCGATAGTCGCCAAATCTTTTCCGGTAAAAACCAGCGTGGCCTGAAATCGCTACTATTGGGGCCAAGTCTTTTGTGGACTCAGCATGAGGTGCGATTTCAAAAATGAACTCGTCGATTTTTTCTCGTTTCTGCTGCGGGATCTTACGGAGATCCTTTGCAAATGCTCTTTTAAACGAGGTCTCCATTACTCACTGAGGATTCGCTTCATTTCCTCTGAGGAGATTTCTGGATCGTCTTTCACCTCTTTCATCGCTTCACCAAGTCCCTGATCTAGAAGAGCTTCTTCGATTGTTTTAAAGACCTCAAAATCAATGACGACGCTTTTAATAGAGCCTTTTTCGTCTGTAATGTATGACTTTGCGATTTCCATGATGCCAATACGATAGACCAGCTTTGGGTTTTGGGCAAGTTGTGTTTTTCGTCGCTTGAGGCGTTGATACAGTGGTAGGATCAGATCATCGTCCTGAATTCAACCGGCCATAAGGCGGGCCCTTTAATGCTTAAAGTGCCTTTTGCCGGTGAAGATCATGGCCATGTCGCGCTCGTCGGCGGCGGCGATTACTTCTTCGTCGCGCACCGAGCCGCCGGGCTGGATCGCAGCGACGGCACCCGCCTCGGCGGCAGCGATCAAGCCATCCGCGAAGGGGAAGAAGGCATCGGAGCAGACCACGGAGCCCTCCAGCGACAGCCCGGCCTCGCCGGCCTTCCAGACCGCGATCTTGGAGCTGTCCACACGTGACATTTGCCCGGCACCGACGCCGAGCGTGCGCTCGCAACCGGCATAGACAATGGCGTTCGACTTCACATGCTTGACCACGTTCCAGCCAAAGACCATGGCGCGCATTTCCTCTTCGGTGGGCTGGCGCTTGGTGACGACTTGCCAGTCGCCGGGGCGATCCGGCATGGTATCACGATCCTGCATCAACAGGCCGCCGACAACGG
>PXBU01000038.1 GCA_003566795.1 Puniceicoccaceae bacterium
GCTTAAATCTTAGCCTAAACAACCTCCCGCTCATGCTCTCCACCCTTTTAGCGATTTTCGGCAGCCTTGGACTCTTCCTGTTTGGGATGAAGGTAATGAGCGAGGGCCTGCAGAAGGTTTCCGGCGAAGGCCTGCGGGCACTGGTTGCCAATATGACGCGCAACCGCTTCGCCGGCATCGTCAGCGGCACTATCATGACCACGCTGGTGCAGTCTTCCAGCGCGACCACCGTCATGATCGTTGGCTTCGTCAATGCCAAGCTGCTGACCTTGCGGCAGTCCATCGGCATGCTGATGGGGGCTAACCTTGGCACCACCAGCACCTTCTGGATGATCGCCTTTGTCGGCTTCAAGTTTAACCTGAGTGCCTTCGCCCTACCCTGCGTGGGAATCGGCGTGGCGATGATTTTCCTCCGGCAGGCAAAAGTGCGCGACAGTGGTGAGGCTTTTATCGGATTTGGCCTGCTCATTCTCGGACTGGAGTTTCTGAAGGACAGCGTGCCGGATGTGGAATCGAATCCGGAGATGTTTCAATTTCTGGCTGATTGGAGCGGCATGGGCATGGGCTCGGTGCTGATCTTTATGGTGTTCGGTATCCTCCTCACCGTCATGGTGCAGTCCTCCTCGGTGGCGGGTGCGATCACGCTCACGCTGGCTGCCAAAGGCTGGATCAGCTATGAAGATGCGGCAGCCATCGTGCTGGGGGAAAACATTGGCACCACGATCACGGCCAATATCGCGGCACTTGCCGGCGGCACTGAATCAAAACGCACAGCCCGCGCCCACTTCCTCTTCAACGTCTTCGGGGTGTGCTGGATGCTTCTTATATTTTCCCCTTTCATCGCTTTGGTGGCTTGGTTGGTGCCGGGGGATCCAAACCTTCCGGCCCACATGGTCTTCCACCTGGCACTCTTCCATACCCTCTTCAACCTGCTGAATACCGGCGTGCTGGTCGGGTTTGTGGATAAGCTCACTTTCGTGGCGACCCTGATGGTGCGTGAAAAGAAGGGACGCGCCGAACCACTGGACGGCGAGCACCTGCAGTTCCGAGCGGCTAATTTACCCCAGACCGGTGAAATTAATCTGGTCGAGGCTGAAAAGGAAATTCGCAACATGGCCGAACTCACCCGTGCCATGTTCCGGGGCTTCAACGAGGTCTACGAGAACCCGGATGTCGATATGGGCTATCGCGTTAAGGAGTTGCGGGCGATGGAGGAGCGTAGCGACCGCCTGGCATTCGACATCACCCAGTATCTCATTTACTGCACCTCCTCCAAACTCAGTCAGGAACGCCTCAATCAGGTCACAGTCATGCTGCGCGTCATCTCCGAGATGGAGGAAATTTGCGATTGCACGCTCAATCTGGTCAAACTGGCAGACCGTAAATACCGCAAGAAACGCGTCCTGCCAGCCGAGACGCAGGATGCCATCCGTAACTTCAGCGAACCAGTCGATCAGTTTATGGGTTTCTATATCCAGAGTCTGACCAAGAAAGTCACCCACGCCGACATCGAGACCGCGATGCAACTGGAGAAGACCATCGACGCTTCCCGTAAAAAACTGCGCAAAGAAGCCGTCCGCCGCATGAGCGACCCCGCCAACATTAAATCTGAGATGCTCTATATCGATATTCTCAACAATATCGAAAGCATCGGCGACCACTCGCTCAACATCCTCAAACTGCTCAGCCAGATCGACTAGCGGGAACTCCTAAAAGGTTTGCTATCTCTGTAGCGGAATGGGGAACCCATTTCGACCAGTCCATCGAAACGGCTTCACCGTTCCGCTACGAAATTGGTTTTCGCGAAAAACTCATTTGACCTTCCGCTAGATCCTAAGACTGGTGGTCAAGGCGGGACTTGAACCCGCACGCCTTTTACGGCACAAGATCCTTAATCTTGCGTGTCTACCAATTCCACCACTCGACCAGTCATCAGGCCTGTGAAGTCACAGGGAAGATGAAGGTGATAGGGAGCTGAGAGACGAATTCAACATAAATATTTTAAAAATCTCAGGTTTTAAAAAAGCTGGTCCCTATGCTTGTCAGCAGCTTTATTTTACCCTAAGACAGCACCTTTCCTTCAATCCTTCTCACGTGCCTGTCACAGGCTCGTTTTCAATATTTTTATCATGGCTGACGAAACAGCACCCCCCTCGTCCGAAACCTCCAAGGAGTCCCTCGATCTCAACGCGCTTTCGGGTCTTAATTTCGGGCCGAATTGGGCCGATGAGAAATCTTCCGGCGCATCCAAATTTAAGGATTACCAGGAGCGGGGCGCGAAAAAAGGCAAAGGCAAGCGCAGTGGTCCGCCCTCCTCCCGTGATCGTCGATCCGGCGGACGGCCCAACCGGGACCGGGATGACCAGCGACCAGGCCGCGGCCATCCCACCAAGCGCACGCCGGGGCGTGGTGCCCCAAAACCGGATTTCAGCCCCAGCGTAAAAGTCGACATCTACCCGCAGGACGAAGCATTCGATGCCCTGGTCAAGCGCCTGCGCGCCAGCGCCCGCACCTATCAGCTGTTTGAGATCGCTCACCTGCTGCTGGAAAAACCCGAGCGCTACGTGGTGCTGGTGACTCCTCATACAAAGAAGTCACAAGAAGCAGCGGACGCTATGCTCTACTATTCCGTGCCGGGGCATCTGCCGTTTGAGTCGGAGGAGCAAGCTGTCGACTTTGTACTGAAGGAGCATATCGATGTGTTTTTTGAGGTGGAGGAAGTCGAGCTGGACCCGCCCAAGGGGAACTTCGTGATGGTGAACCGCTGCGGCATCACCAACGAGTTACTCGGCCCGCCGAATTATCACCGCTATCAGGAGTTCCTCCAAAGCCACTACGCCAGCCGGATCACCGGTATGTCGTTTGAGCGCTTTCAATCCAGAGTGGTCGGTAGCAAAGAGCAGGAAGACATCGATGCCTGGCTCGAAAGCATGCGAAAAGGTGCCCGCTATAAGGTAAAGGAGCATCAGGAAGGTGAGCCCGAATTTTTGGACTCCCTCGAGGCCGCTCGGCGGTTTCTCCTCTCACACCGCAAGGACAAGGTGGTCGGGTCCGGGGAGAGTGTTCGTTTTGCCGGGCGGGATATCGTGCGACTACCCCGGGGCGATATACGCCGATCCGTCGAGAGCTATATCGAGCAGCAAAAGCATTTCCCGCTGGATACCGCCAATAACATTCGCGGGCGACTGCGCCGCCATAACTTCGCTGTTTACAAAAAGGGCAACAAGGGCGTTTCCTTCGTTTGCGCGGTCAAGCGCAAGTTCCGGGACGGCAAGACTGTATTCACCGATTCAATACGTGATCTGATCGAATTTATCGAGCAACATCCCGACATCCCGGCTTCCAAGCTATCCAAAGCGTATATCGGGATCGATACCGAGCGGCAAAAACCAGCCGCCCTGGAAATGCAGGAGGCACCTGACAGCAGCCCTGCCGCGACCAGCGAAGCAGCGACCACTCCGGCGGAACCGGAGCCGCAGGAAAAGCCGGAGGTAGATACCGAGGCCGCAGAACCCGAACATGCAGAGCCGCCAGCTGACGCCGCAAGTCCCGCAGCTGAAGCAGCAAGTCCCACCGCAGAACATTCGAGCCCTGCAGCGGAGGCGACTCCTACTGAGCAGCCGATCTCCGAGGCCGCCGCATCTCCTGAGACCAAGTCCGAAGACGAGGCTCCCGTCGCCGTCGAAGCTTCGACCCAGGCCACGCCGAAATCGACCTTGAGCGATGCAGAGCAGAAAAAGTTGAACCAACTGATGCTGGATCTGCGCTGGTTGATTACCGAAGGTTACGTGACTGAGTATGGCGATGGACGCCTCTTTGCGCCAGCTCCGCTGCCAGAACCCAGTAAGAAAAAACCGCAGCCGAAAGCTGAACAAAAGGTTCAGAAAAAAGACAACAAACCTGCCCAATCCGCCCCAGCTGAAGCGGTGCGCGTGGTTGAGTCAGCGCAGGAAGCCGCGAAACCCACTCCCGCAGTAGATGCCACCGAAGAGCCACCTAAAGCACCGGAAACGGAGGCCACCGCTGAGCCAAAGCAGGAAGCTGCCGCACCCGCTCCAGCAGAGGATCCGGTGGAGGATGTTGTAGCCGACAAGAAGAAGGAGACGCCCAAGGAGCCAGATTGATGCCGGATACGGACGAAACCGTGCATTTGGGGACAGCCAGACTTAGCCATTGGTATTGCCTGCGCACCCAAACCAAGCGTGAGCATATCGCCAGCTCGATACTGGCTACGCTGGAGGAGGTGGAAGTCTTTTGCCCGCGCATCAGCCAGGTCAAAAAGACCCGGACGGGGAAGAAGCGTTTCGTAGAGGCGATGTTTCCCGGATATATTTTCGCCAAGTTCAACTATGCTGACAAATGCCGCATTGTGATGCACAGCCAGGGCGTGTCGCGGATCGTTGAGCACGGCGGCAGGCGTGTGGTACCGGAAAGTGTGATCGATGACCTGCAAGCCTCCGTGCCCGAAGGCGTGATCGTGGCGCCGGATCCGAGTCTTGAGGCTGGAGCCGACGTCGAATTCGTCTCCGGCTCACTGAAAGGCCTCAATGCCAGGGTGCTGGCCGCCTTGCCCTCCGGACAGCGGGTGCAGGTCCTGCTCGATTTTCTCGGTCGCGAGATCCAGATTGAGGCGGATGCCTGCGACATCATGCGGAGTGCGGAGGATGAGCACTGAGGTAGCTCCCGTGGTGCCTCCGCTTGCGGATGGCAGCGTCGCCGTCGAGGCGGTGCTCCCGAACAGCTAGCCGGTTAGTTGATTGCCGGCGACTTCCCGGGCGGACGGCAACGCTAAGGATGCAACCGGCTGGTGTCTGCGTTGCCGCAACGGCGCCCGGCAAGCGGGCACGCCACGGATTGAAGCCTGTGATGCGCTCATTGGTTCGCTACCCTACCTTTTCCAGCTAAAGCGGCTTCGCCTGGAAATGCACCCGCCGCTTGAAGACCTCTCCGTGCTGGCGAATGACCTGCTGGACATTGTCGAAGCCGGTGCCGGACAAGGTGGGCAGCGACAAAATCTCCAAACCCTGATCGGAAACGATGGTCAGCTTAATCTCAGCAAAGCTCGGAAGCTGGTCGTCGGAATCTGTGCCACCGTAAATGAAATCCTCGTCGATGATTCCATCCTCATTCGTGTCATTCCATACCACCTTGTCGCCGGAATCGTCGACACCATAAATGAAAACTTTAAAATCAACGATATTGCCCGCGAGGTAATTGCTCGTGTTGGTGATCTGTGCTGGATCCCAAAATCCGTCTTCCAATGAGAGTTGTGGATCACCGGGCCCCGGCCCGAGCAGGTCTTCAAAAGTTTCGACTGAGCCCGCTAGATTGCGGAACAGCACAAATGAAGGCGACAAAGCTCCGTCGTAGGCAGGGGCATATGCCAGCACATAGGCGACCGCGGAAACATTGCCCTGTTCGTCAGGTCGATCCAGCGCAGAGGTGAAAAGTTTGAGTGCCACCGTTTGCCCAGCTGTGGGTACGCCAACATTGCTTTCGGCTTCCACCCGCAGCCACTGCTGCCCATTATTGATCAGCACGGCCGCCTCTAAGTCACTAGTGAGCAACTCCATTGCGATCCGCGCCTCTTCGTTGGCGGACATTCGGCCCATTGAGCGGTTCCAGAGTTTTAAAACTTCACCAGTGATCTGAATCACCAGGCCAACCATGATCACCGTGATGACCGCCGCTACCATGATCTCGATCAGGGTAAAGCCACGGCGACGGCTGGAAAAGGTTCTCTGTTTTCTCATTGCCTAAAAAAATTAACGGGTGATCGCGGTGTTGAAGGTAAAGTCCGGCTTCTTGCGGCTGAGTGTGTCCAGGTCTGTTTGTGTATCAAACACTGCGGGACTCGGTCCGGGCGGCGACTCGGCGAAGATTCTCACTTCGAGGGCCAGCGAGCCTTCCACATAAGCGGCAAAAGGTGTCTCCAGGCGGTAAGTCCCGGTTGTCGGCGGTACACGCTCATTCGTCCTGAATTCTTCGGGGATGACGGGTGATGGTGTCAAAACCACGCGGTAAATCGGCCCGGCAGCGCTGTTGAAATTCGCCGGATTGGAGGCGGGGTCGTTGACAATCGAGTTGGCGCCCACAAACTCGCTTTCATCGGGTGAGAAGCCCACTTCGAGGCGAATGCGCTCGTCAGTGCCAGTATCATCGTAGTAGCGATACACAAAAATAGTGGCTTGATTGCCTCCGGGAGGAGAGACGGCGTCGTAAATGGACTCAAACCTGGTTTTGCCGGGCGCAGCAATATCCGGCGAGCTCTGCAAGAAGGCATTCACCGAGCTGACCACCGAAGTGATCTCATCGATCTTTTCGATTTGACTGACGGATTGCAGCATGGGTGACAGTAACCCGATCAATGCCAGAATTGAAACCAGGAAAACACCCAGAGCGAGGACGACTTCGATCAGCGTGAAGCCACTGCGGACTCGGTCTGGTTGGGAATATGAAGTGCTGGGGGAGTTCATCTAATTAATCTCTGCGGGATCGGATACTTGGGTTGTGCTGCCAACGCGACGAAAGATGAGCGCTGCTTTCACGTTTTCCTTATCCTCGTCATCAAAATTCACCGCCAACTCGCCGCTGGAATCCGGCCGCAGGGTGCCGGCACGCAGCACCAGCCAGCTATTTTCAAAGCCAGTCGCCATCGTGCCGTTAGGGTTAAACTCATAATAGTAATACTGCGGGCCACCCTCTGGTTGCGGGGACTGCCTGGGATACTCCAGATTCATGGTGGCTCGGGACCACCCTTTGTTGGCACTCAAATCCGGATCAAAATAAATGCCCTCCGGTAAGTAGCTGCCTTGGCTGGCGGCAAACCACTGCCCCGGAATGTCTGGGTCCTCATAGATGACGCCAAAAAAGCGCAGCAGTTTGTCGTGGTCACCGCTGGTGTTGGTATCGGCGTAAACAATGAGCCGGGCGGTGGCATCTTTAAGCAAAGCCTGACCTCTGGCTCCCTGTGCGATGCTGGACACCGTGCGCTGGGCCGAGCTCAACTTCACGCCGTCGCTACCGCCGCCACTGCCGACAAATAGAATGGAGGTCGCAATCAGAATAATACTGATAACGACCAGCAGCTCAATCAGCGTAAAAGCGGCTTTTCTCGAAACGGAACTCATGGATGCTTATTCGTAGAGGTAATAGTTTGGGGTATCGGGGGTGCTGGCGTCATTCAACACGTAGGCCGTCACTTTGGTTCGAACGTCCTTCGTGCCAGTTCCGTCCGGATCCGGCAGGCCCCGAATGACACCGTCGCCATCACCATCAATAGCAATAAAAATATTGGTGTTATTAAAACGGTCGGCAATTTCTCCGGTCGTCGAATCCCCCTCGCGAAAGTCACTTTCCGAAAAGCTGTAAAATGCGATCAGGCGACGATTGCCATAGTTATTGCTGCCGCTTTCGATACGAGTGCCATCCAGATTGGTGGCCGAAAGCGTCCCGACAAATTCCTCCGTTCCGATTGCAGAGATCGTCGCCCCACCGTTATCGTGCGCGTCTGGAAACGGGTAGTAGTTATACTCCGCATGAAACATGCCAATGGCATTAACATAGCCGGAAAGCTGGGTCTTGGAGGCCGCGATGTTGGCGCTGGTGCGGACCATGTTTACCGCAGGAATCAAAATCCCAGCTAGAATACCAATAATGGCGATCACCATTAAGAGTTCAATCAAAGTGAAACCGCGTGTGGGGTTGTGTCGCATAAGTAGGATATATGAGGGGATGAAGCGCTTTCGCAAGCTCTCTAATGGGGAATCAAATAAGTTTTCCACGTAGCCGAAGCCCTTCGGCTTTGGTTAAACCTGCCTGAAAGTCCGGAGCGACCAAACGCGAAGGCGTTCGGCTACACATTTCGAAAGTCTGAGGCATGTAAAAAATTAATTGATGGGATATTAATGGGGGAATCAAATACTGTAAGATGCTTTCTTGGTGTTGATCTGTCAATACCGGGCATGAAGAAGTCAACCGCTCGTTTCGATTTAACTGGCAGGTAGTTTGAGTTCCAACAGGACGGGCCGATGGTCGCTGACAAAGGTCCGCGGCACTTCACAAAGGATGACTTCGTAGCTGGGAGGGATAAATAAAAAGTCGATTGCATGGGTGGGGAAAATTGAGGGAAAGGTCCGGTTCTTTTTCTGGGGGAAAAGCCGATAGTCCAAATTCTCCAGCAGATAGCGGAAAAGGTGCCGGACGGCATCACTCCGCTTGCCCTGCCTGGAATTGAAATCACCGCAAATGATGGGCGAAAAATGGGGCTTCATGTCGCGGGTAAAATGTTTGGCTTCCAGGAAAGCAATCAGCCGTTCCACCTGTTCGATGCGCCGCAGGCGTGACCTGAAGTCCAGATGCAGATTAATGACAGGCAGGATCCCCTGTCCGGTCTCCAATTCCGCCCAAAGAAAGCCTTTTTCACCCAATACGGCTTGCCCGAAAGCCTGCGCCTCGGCCCGTCGGATCGAAAACTTGCTCAACAGGCCGTTGCCGTAGGCTAGCGGGAGTCGCCCTACCCGCCGGTTATGCACCCCCAGATAACTGTGCTCATAGCCTGCCGCCGCTTGCAAAACATTGAGCAGATGAATCCGTTTATTCCAGTGGGAGTCCTCATCCACCTCCTGCAGCGCAACAATATCGGCATCAAATCGCCGCAGCAAATGGGCGATACGGCTTAGATTTCGCTCAATTGATTTCGCACTGTGGAACCCCTGATAAGGGGACAAGCCGCGCCCATGCGCGATGTTCAGGGTCATCAGCCGAATGCCTTCGCGTTTGGTGGCTTCGAAAGCCTTGGAAGATTCGACTGAAGCAGAAGCACTGCCTCCTTCGCCAAGGCTACGGCGGACCTGCTGGCCACTTAATAACTTATGGTTCGCTGCACGATTTCCACCCATTGCAATCACACTAGCGAAAAAGAGCCGGGTGCCAACGCGAGACTCACTTACCTTGGTCTTTGATGGATTTGGCGTAACGAGCGACTGCTTTAAACAGCGCATCCGCAAAAGCAGCAATGGTGACCAGCACCAATTGCAGCTCCAGGTCGGAAAAGGAAATGACATCATCCTCCTTAAAGATTTTCTGCTGATCGACTAGCTTACCCTTGGCTTGATCACCTTCAACGCCACGGCTAAACACTTTAAGCGCCTTGAGTTCCACCACCAGCTTACCTTCCGCATCGAGCTGTGGCTCCTTCACCAGACCGTTCTGCTGCATCAGCGCCTGCATGCAGAAGCCCAACGAGGTCATGCTATCCTCCAGTTCGCACATGATCCCATATTCCTGCTCCAGCATGTTGAATTTCTGGTCCAGCGGAGCGGCCACAAATGCTTTTTGCGATTGCTGGGCGATACTCTGCGCCTCGGCACTCACCTGATTGTTGGCGCGGGTCGCTTTTACCAATGCCAGGAAAAAGTGAGCATTGTGCATTGCGGTGAGGGTAAGGTTCATCCCGTCGCCGACTACTTGCCGCATCAACAAATCGCGCGCATAGGCCTGCATTTGTTCGAAATTTTGATGTGCCTTGGCCGCAGGCATGATTTTGGGCGCTTGTGCAAATTTCTTGTAGTCCTCCTCACTCACGTCTTTCCGCGCCGCTAAGTTGAACGCTAACATGTCGAAATGGCGCTGCAACCCAGTCATAAATTGCTGTGCAATCTGCTGCAAATTGACCTGCTGCTGGCGTGGAGGATTATTATCTGGTTGCGATGAATCAGGCATATAAGTAAGATACTAGTTATAAAATAGAGCGAACACCTCACCGACAACAACCGAATCTGGCTTTGATTTAGGATTGGTCAGCGGGATAAAGTCCGCTACAGTAGGCGTTTTCATGTGGGAATGGTTAAAACTTAGTTTCTTTAGTCCGGTGGTCAATATATTCGGGGCAGGAGTTTTATTCCTGCTGGCGAATCTGTCCATCGTGCTGGGCTTGTTATTCGCGGCGTTGATCATTCGTCGCGTCTCGGATGATAGACGCAGTCCCAATCACATCTTATCCTGGCTGCTGGTGGTGGTCTTGCTGCCATTTATCGGAGTGCCGCTATATCTGATCTTCGGCGGGCGCAAAAGCAAACGCAAGGCCCAGCTCAAGTCAGAAGTCAGCCGCTACGCGCAGACGCTTAGTGTGCGCAATGCGCACTCGGACACCGAGGTGCAGGCATTTTCCACGGCGGCCACCGACCAGTTTTGTAGCCATGGCAATCACTTCGAATTACTACCGGACGGCGCATCCGCTTATCGGCGATTATTGCATGAAATCGACCAGGCTGAGCATACCATCCACATCGCCACCTACATCCTGGGGGATGACCACAGTGGGCAGACCATTACTGAGCATTTGGCCCAACGCGCGTCCGATGGGGTCAAGGTGCGCGTGCTGCTGGATTCGCTCGGCAGTTGGAATCGGACCCGTCTGGCCCGCTATAAAATCCGCAAGGCCGGCGGCGAAGTGGCGATGTTTATTCCAGTAATCCCCTTGCAGCCTCAAATCTCCACCAATCTGCGTAATCATCGGAAAATCGCGGTATTTGATAATTTCCGTGCCATCACTGGCGGCCAGAATCTGGATAACCGCTTTCTGGGTGATTGGCCGGATGCGGAACGATTCGTTGATTTTAGCCTGGTGACCCAGGGGCCGGCGGTGGCCGAGATCAACCGCACCTTTATCGCAGACTGGACCTTCGCCGCCAAACAAAGCCCGGGGGATTTTAAAGAGCTGCTGCAATACACGCCCGAAGAAGCCGGGAATAGCACCGTTGAGGTGATTGCCAGCGGCCCGGATATCCCGCAGGACTTGCTGTGGGAACAACTGTTGCGCATCATCCAGGAGTTTAAACAGAGTCTGACCATTGTGACGCCCTATTTCATCCCGGATGAGGTATTATTGGAGTCGCTGGTGGTCAAAGCCCATACTGGTCGCCGGATCCGCTTGATCTTACCCCTGCGCTCGAACCAGCGTGTGGCGGACATCGCCCGCTTCCGCACCCTCAGCCGGCTGCATGCGGCGGGTGTCGAGATACGCTTCTATACCCCTCGCATGATGCATGCGAAATTGATTGTCGCCGACGGTATCGTGGCACTGACCGGATCCGCGAATATCGATATGCGCTCGCTATTCGTTAATTTTGAAATTGCGCTGGCCCACTACACCAAGGCAGATATCCAGGCGCTTGAGGACTGGGCTCAAGCACTGGAAAAAGACTGCATCAGTTTTCGGGAGGCCGCCAGCGACCCTGACTTCACCCCCTCCAAGACGAGTCAGGACCTGGTGCAGCTGCTGGTGCCGCTGCTTTGAGCGGGATCGATGAGGTTTTTATACCTCAAATTACCGCAAGCCGTAGCCGAACGCCTTAGCGTTTGGTGGTTTCGCAACCAACGGGAGCGTCGACCAAAGCCTAAAGGCTTCGGCTACATGAAAGAGCTACTGGACTCCCCACTAGCGTTTTTGGTCCACCCAGCGGCTGATGCTCAAGACAGTCCACTCCTCGTCGTTGCCGCCGATACTGGTGGTCACGGTGGCTCCTGATTCCTTGCCCAGCAGTGCTTTCGCTAGCGGAGTCTTGTAGGAGAGAACGTCATTATCCGGGTCACTATCCCACGCACCCAGAATAGAGTAGCGGTGGGTTTTGCCGGTGGAGGCTTCCTTGACTTCGACCACGCTGCCAATGCCAACATAGTCATCGCTGACATCTTGGAAATCTGTGACGCGCGCGCGGGAAAGATCCACTTCCAACTCGTTCTTACGCGCCAGCAACATATCCTGATCCTGCCGGGCCATTTTATATTCGGCGTTTTCCTTCAAATCCCCGTGCTCACGCGCGGTGGCGATGGCCTCCTTGTTTTCGGGAATCTTCGTCGAAACTAGCTCCTCATACTCGCCCTTGGCGGCATCGAAGCTCGCCTGGGAGACGATCAAGCCATCGCTCTCAGTCGTGGTTTCGGTGGACTCGCCATCGAGCAAGCTTTGCACCGACGGAAACTGCCGGATGAAACGGGCGATGAGTGACTTTTTCGTCAAATCCTCAAAGCCTTGGTTAAGCAAAAGCGTTTGCGCCAAGTCCCGAGCCGTCTCCACGTTGGCATCTGCCAGCAAGTCGGGAATCAGCTCCGGGTCATCACTTAGCAAATCAGCCAACGGAATGCGCCGGGCACTGGCATTCTGGAGCGATTCGTAATCGATGGCGTAAAACATGGCCGATAACAGGCGCGGTGTGACCAGCGGACGAATGATAGGCGAATGTTTTTTGGAAGCGCGGTTTTTGACCACCCAGAACAGCAGCGGACCCTTGATCGTTTGCTCCTTGAGCCAGCGATCCAGGCAGTAGCTGATGCGATCTTCCATCTCGTTTTCGAGCATGAAGTTAATACACTCGCTGGTAAACTTACCACTGGAGTTGCGCAGCAGGTCTTCGACCATTTGCCGCCACTTGTCGGGATAGGTGCGGCTGATCAAGTCCAGATAGCGTTTGTAATACTGCGGCGGTAAATCGGACGCCAGCTCTGAGTAATCGTTGGTCGAATCCAGAATGGAAGCGGAAGAAGGTTGGAGGGTCTCCACATCCTCATGCAGATCCCGCGCTAGATTGTTGCGCACCCAAACGCCGTGCAAGCGGTCCGCTTGGCTGAGACTTTTAGCATTCGCAATCGCATCCGTCAGTTCCGCCAGAATTTCCGGCAACTCTTCTCGAATCACCGAAATGTTTTCTGAAAGGGCATAAAGCTTCTCTCCCAGATCAATCTTTTGCTTCGGATTTTTAGTCGCGTGAAACTGCTCCAGAATTTCATCTTCCGGCTTCACCGGCTCGTCACGGTAAATATAGGGGTCCGTTTTCTTTACCGGCACTCCAATTCGCGGATCTTTGGCCAATACCTTTTTCGTCGCCGTCCACCACTTCTTATATTTGATGGGGCCAATCACGCGGGCAAGTGAGCGCTCCAGTTCGGAGGTGGTCATCGCCTTGTCCTCAGTCACCCGGATAATCTCACAGATCAAGTCGGCCGGTTGCTTCTTGATCATCTCATTAATGACCTCCGGTTCGGTCCGGGAGCGCACCAAAATGTCTTCTGGTTTTAGCACATCCAGTTTGTCCACGCAGAAGCTCGGGGCCATGGCATGCCCCGTTTTGCCGTCCTCAAAATCGATGATCAGGCGGTCCTGCGCCTCGTCGTAATCGACAATCTTGCCGAAGCCCCAGGCGCGATGTAGGCAGTAATTACCCGGCACCATGGCTTCGAGCTTCGCGCGGTGCGAAGCTAAGTTAGGAGATTTTTCAATAAGTGCGTCTATAGCCGCTGAATTCATAATTAGTTGCTTATCTGATTCGTAAACCATTCACTATGCACAGTTCATAGCCCAATGAGAAGTCCTAAAATTAATTTATCTGAAAAGTCAGTCAATGCCTGGGATGCGGGGGTTTTTCTGGTGGAAGCCTACTTCAGCTCGCAACTGAAGGCGGACCAGGTGCTGAACTTGCTCCCGGATACCTTGATCGGTCAACGCCGGGCGACCTGCCAAACCCTTTTTCTGGGTGCCTTGCGCCACGGACACCGCAGTAGCGCGGCCTTTGCGCCCTTACTGCGTAAATCTCCCCGGGCAATCGTGCGGGCAATCTTATTGGTGGCTGGCTATGAGTTGTGCACGGAGGCACCTGAACGGCACCCCAAAATCGTGCACTACGCGGTGGAACGCAGCAAACATCTGGTGAATCGGTTTGAGCAAAAGTTCCTGAATGCAGTCCTGCGGAAATTGCCCTCCGCGATCGCTGCAATGGATGAAGTCGCTGCGCCCGCCGATTTCTACAGCCACCCGGCTTGGTTGGTGGCGCACTGGATGGAGACCATCGGGGAAGAGGCAACACGGGCCTTGCTGCGCTGGAATCAACAGATTCCGGTGCAAACGATGCGCTTCTACCAGCCGCCCGAAAACCTGCCGGACTTCCTCCTCTCCACCGAGTGGCCGGGCTTTTACCGAATCGCTTCGTCAGCCGACTGGCAGCGCGAGGTCGCCCCCTGGCTCAATCAGGGCAAGGCCTATATCAAAGACCCCTCCACCCGTCTGGCGCCCGCACTCCTGGCGCCCGAACCGGGCATGGATGTGCTCGACCTCTGCGCTGCGCCGGGGGGCAAGAGTTACGATATGGCTCACTCGATGCAGCAGTCGGGCCGCATCGTGGCGGTGGATTTACCGGGTCCGCGCATCCAGCGTCTGCAGGAAAACCTGAGCCGCCTCTCGCAGCAGGGAGTCGATATGCAAATTGTCGAATCTGATGTGCTCGGCCTAGACGCGGCCACTCTCGAAGCGCGCCAACTCCCAGGCCAATATGATGCGGTCATGCTGGACGCGCCCTGCTCCAATACCGGGGTGATCCAGCGCCGGACCGATGTAAAATGGCGCCTTCAGCCAAAGGACATCCAACAATGCGCACAGCTCCAGCTCGATTTACTGCAGGCCGCCGCTGCCTTCGTCAAACCGGGCGGCCGGCTGGTCTATAGCACTTGCAGCATTGAAGACGCGGAAAACCGCGCGGTGGTGGACGCTTTTCTGCAGTCGGCCGCCGGTGGCGATTTTCAGGAAAAAGCCGCGGAGATAAGTTTCCCTTGGGAAAGCGGCCACGACGGTGCCGGGGCTTTTTTGCTGGAGCGGGTCAGGTAGCAGGCCACTTATCGTCCACACGGATAAGCCCAAGACTCGTGTAGCGAACTTGCGACAGCAAGGTCGACGGATTGGCAAGCAGACCCTGAAAAGACGGCACTATCGTGCCATCGCTACTACCTGCTTTATGAAAATTTACCCTATCCCCGTTAGTTAAACGAACGACCGCAGCCGCAGGTGCTGCTCGCGTTCGGGTTACGCACCTCGAAACCCTTCCCAGCGAGGCCATCATCGAAGTGCACCTCGCTGCCATCCA
>PXBU01000209.1 GCA_003566795.1 Puniceicoccaceae bacterium
CTCGAATTCCTCCTCGCGGCTTTTCAACCGGCAGAGCGCACGGAGCCGGATATTGTGCCAGACGACCGGATGGTGGCACCGACACTGACCCCCGGGCTCCCGAGGACGCCGCCAAGTGACCGTGCAGCACCGCCTGTTGATGCGACTGGGGCCGCTCCGCCCCCTTGGGCTGGCTACGATGGTGAGGTATCCCTTTCCGTCGCCGAGTTGGTGCTCCTTTCCGGCGAGCTCATTACTGATCTAACAGCCAATGCGACGGTGACCGAGCCCCTCCTCAGCCTGAATCAGCTGCAGGCTACGCTCCGGTCGGGGCAAGTATCCGCTGAGGGGGAGGCACGCTATTCCTCGCGCCAGCGGATGGCCTACGTGCTACGCACCGACCTAAGCTTTGATGATGTCGATCCAGCGGTATTTTCAAAGAAGCCTGCCGATACTTTCCCCGTGCGGGGTTTGTTCAATGGTCGGGCCGAACTCTCCGGTCAGGGCGAGACCCTGGAACAAGCACTGGAAGCAATTGAGGGCGAAGTTCTGGTGACTGGGCGGGAAGGGGTATTGACTGCCTTCAAATTGGATAATCGCAGTAATCTTGGCCTGATTGGCGTCGGTCTGCTGGGAGATCGACTAAACCGGCCCGGCATCACCGCATTGGCGGAGACAGTTCCTTACTTTGAGAACATGCCCTTCAGTGATTTTACGCTTCGGCTCAACCGAAGCAGTGACCGGCGAATCATGATTCCGGAACTGCGTTTTGTCGGTCGCAATGTATTGATCGACGGCGCGGGCAGTATTGCGGCTACCAGCCTAAAAGACGCGATGAGCCAGCCGCTTGATTTGAAGCTTCAACTCGGAGCCAAAGGAAAACTGATTGATCATCTGGAAACCCTCAGGCTCCTCGGACCGAACACAGGGGAGGACGGCTTTCGCCGTTGGGCAAATGCAATCCAGATCAGGGGGAGCCTGAGCGATCCCGATACCTCCGCACTGGAGCGCGTACTTCGGGAGGCGGCTAATCGCGCACTCACGCAGTCAGGGAGGCGAACGGAAGCACCCAGGGCCGGAGACGAATCTGCCAGCGAGGAGGGTGAGGCACCCAGTGAGCAAAACCTGCAGCAGCCCAAACCTACTCGGGAAGAAAGAATTCTGCGGGATGTGGAAAGTGGGCTGAACCTGCTTTTCGGGAGATAGCCGGCCTGATCTCTTACTCAAACTGACCCGCCACCTGGACGAGTCAGTTTGAGAGGAGATTAAAGTTCAATCGCTTCAAAGAAGCGCTTCCGCGCTGCTGTTTCGCTCCATTGGCTGGGGTCATCTTTGATACGTTCCCAATTCTCGACGGTCATCCAACCGCGGCCAAAAGGTCGGCGGGCATGGTTGCCGTCGTTGGTGTGGGGGATGAGTGCCTCCGGTGGTCTGACCGGCTTGGCCGGCGGAGCCATCTCGCTGAGCCAGTCGGCGTAGCGCTGTTCCAATTTTGCAGCGATTTCCGGATGTTGGTCGGCGATGTTATTCTTTTCTGCCGGATCCGCTTCGATGTCATAAAGCCGCCAGCCGCCGTCACGGAACTGCACCAGGCGCCACTGCTTCCAGCGCACAGCTTCCGAGCCGTGCGTATTCCAGAAATAAGCTTTATCTGGATCCGTCATTTTTTCGCCGCTCAGCAGCGGGAGCAGATTCTCGCCTTCGCAGTGCTCGGGGATAGGGATACCCGCCACGGACGCGGCGGTCGCATAGAAGTCCATCGTACTCGACATGCCGTCGTAAACGTGGCCCGCTGGCAGTTGCCCTGGGAATTTGACGATGGTGGGCATGCGGAAATAGCCCTCCCATTGTAAATTAGCGCGGTTGGGGCCGCCTTTGCCGCCCCGGAAGGGATACGAGCGGTGGCCGGCACCAGGGTCACCACCGTTGTCACTGGTAAAAAGTATCAGGGTGTCCTCTGCTATGCCAGTATCGCGCAGGGTCTGCACAATGCGCCCGACTTGTATGTCCAGGACCAAGAGGTTGGCCCGGAGCAGCTGGCGTGGGCGGTATTCGCCCTCATGATCCGGGTAGAGCTGGTCGAGGTATTTCTGTGGGACTTCGTGCAAGGGAGTGTGGACGGCTAACGGCACATAGTAGAGGAAAAAGGGCTTGTCGCCATTGGCATGGCGGCGGATGAAGTCGACGCAGTAGTCGCCTTCAACCTCAGTGCCGTATTGCCCGTAGAGGTCCAGTTGCCAGGATTTGTGGCCGAAGCCCCGCTCGTTTAGGTTCGGCACACGCGGGGGTTGCATGCCAGCTTCCATAAATCCACGGTCGAGAGCTCCCTGATCCCACCTCCCGATGTCCCATTTCTCCAGGCCCACAATTCCGGTGACATAGCCAGCATCCCGCATGGTTTCCGCCATGGTAGGGACCTCTTCCTCCTCAGGAATGGGAACCCCGCGCGAAAGGCCGAATTTGCCAAACCGTTGAGTATACATTCCCGTCATCATCGCGGTGCGGCTCGGGCTGCAAGGGCCGTTGATAGTGTAGGCGTTGGTCAGTTTCACGCCCTGCTCGGCCAAGCGGTCGATATTCTCCGTGCCGGGGTCGGGACAGCCAAACGCACCCACATCACCAAGCGCCAAGTCGTCCACAAAGATGATGACGACATTCGGACGCTTCGCACTTGATTTCCCAGCTTCCGCAGCGTGTAGGGGGAGGCCAAGCAATAGCAGCACGATTAACAGATAATTGAATACGGGATGAGTGTTTCTTGTAGTCATACTAATAGGGATCTTCCCAGCCTAAGATTTTGCTGTCAAATTTATTTGGCAGGTAAAGTCACTAGTGTCCAGTTAAGCGGGGGTTAGAGTTTCGTAGGTTGTTCAATTTAAGTAGCTAATGAAGGAAAAGGTATGTCCTGCATTTGAATCGGCTGGCATGGACTGTCACAGTTCATTCTCAATAAGAGATGAGCACAGGACGACTCGTTTTCACTCAAGATGCCGATGCAAAGGATCCCAAGCAGCTCACTCGTCGCGTTAACAGATGCCCGATGCTGAGGGCCAGCAAAGGCATGACCGCACGCGATCAGTTCCTCGCGATGGCACTTGCTCAGATCACGTTCCGCGAGAGCCTTCGTGATTTCCACCGCTACGCAATGGGTATCTGCGTTTAAATTTTATAGCCTGCATATAAATTAATGATTGACGAGTGTTTGAGTGGCACATTTTTTGGATGCATGCAAAAAACGAAGCGGATGAAATTAGTGGGGATGCCTGCTTGCTATCATGCGATGAGTCGTGTGGTGGGTGGTGAGCGTTTGTTGGGGGACCGTGAGAAGGAGGTTTTGCGGAAGATGCTGTGGCAGGTGGCGGACTTTTGTGGGGTGGAGATTTTGACCTATTGTGTGATGTCGAATCACTTCCATGTGTTGGTGCGGGTGCCGGAGAAGCAGGTGGTCGCTGATGGGGAGTTGCTGCGTCGCTTTAAGGTGCTCTACCCGAAGCCGA
>PXBU01000187.1 GCA_003566795.1 Puniceicoccaceae bacterium
ACATCCGGCGACGGAACGGCGATTTAACAAGAGCATCAATAAAGGAACTGTGATTGCTTGCAAAAATGGTCGGAGCGGGGAGATTCGAACTCCCGACCCCCACAACCCCATTCAGTCAATCGGCCCCGCTGCAGGCCCTGCGTTTATTGCACTCCGTCCTTCAAATCGCTGTTCTATCTGTATTTATTGCGAAAAAGCCCGAAACTGGTAACGCGTAAACCGAAACTGTTACACTGTCCATGTGGTGACATAGTGGTGACAGATCGACATGGCAAAGGCTCACGGGCTCACAGAACGAACAGTTAAGGCACTGCCGACACCCCCAGCTGGTTACACCCTGCACTGGGATGAAGGCGCCAATAAGATCCCCGGCTTCGCCTGCCGCGTGACAAGCGCCGGCGCTAAGTCTTTCGTGATGGATTATCGCACAGCCGGCAGGAAGCGCCGCATCACCATAGGTCGCTGGCCCGCCTGGAGCGTCCAGGCTGCCCGCGAGCGCGCATCCGAATACCTGAGAGCGGCACAGTCCGGCGATGACCCCCTGGAGCAGCGACAGGCCGCGAGGGACGCCAACACAAACACACTAGGCCGCTACATTGCCACCGACTACGCCGCGCATCAAGCCCGCAAGAAGTCCGGCGATCAGACCCTGGCGCTGCTGTCCAGATCCTTCGAGAAACTGCACAATCGGCCGCTGCCCTCGCTGACCATGAAGGACATAGAGCAGTGGCGAACCCGGCGCGAAGCCGACGGGCTGAAGTTCCAGACGATCAAGCGCCATTTCGACACCCTGCAGGGCCTGCTGAATCATGCCGTGACCATGAAGGCGATCAGCGCCAATCCGCTAAAAGGCATGAAGCTGCAAGAGCCAGCCAGCACCGAAGACGAACAGCTCGAAACCGTCACCGGGCGAAAGATCCTGACCGATGACGAGATAGCGCAATTCTTCGCCGGCTTGGAGGCATTCAACGAAAAGAAACGGGAGCAGCGCCGCAACTCACGCGCACACGGGAAAGACCACCTGCCCGACTTGGACGGCGCGACCTATACACACCATGCCGTGCCCTGGTTGCGGCTGGCCTATTTCACCGGCTTTAGACCCGGCGACCTTTTCGGGCTGCAGTGGCCGCATATTGACCTGGACAAGCGACAGATCAGGAAGGTTATCGAAAAGACCGCGCAACACGTCAAAGAGCCGCAAACCTTCCCGCTGTCACCGGCTGCAGTGGCAACCCTGCAGGCATGGCACAAAGACCAGGGCAAGCCCGCCGCCGGCTATGTGTTCCCATCGGAGCGCACCGGCGGCCGCATGGACAAGAAAGCGATGCAGGGACCATGGCGGCAGATCCGCAAGCTAGGCGGCCTGCCCGACTTTCTCGACATCTATTCATTGCGGCACAACTTCGCCAGCCAGATGATTCGCGCCGGCGCCGACCTGTTCACCGTGTCGAAATTGATGGCGCATACAGACATACAGACCACGATCAAGAATTACGCCAAGCTGGCGCCGGACCAGGCCGCCGACGCCGTGCTGCACATACCGGGAGCCGAATCATGATCAACCGCGCCCGCCTGGTCCAGTGCCTGCCGTGGCAACGCCTGGCTGAATCCCGAATTGAGCCTGATCGTGAGGCCATCGCTGCCGCCGTCGCTGCGTGGCTGGAAAATCCAAAGACGCGGAGCAAGCCGGCAGACTTAACGGAGTCACTCGCAGACGCGAAAAAGGCATTAAAGCAGCTCAAGCTTCATTTGCGCGCGGCCAGCCTGCTGTCTCACGAACTGCCCATTTATGACAGCGCAGGCGAAAGAGCCGACTACAAAAGCATGTTGGTTGCCCATGATCTAGCCGGCCAGCATCGCAAGCCGACCTATGCCGATCTGCTCGCCAGCATGGAACTCAATCTGGAGTCGAAAGAGATCATGCCGCACCCGGCCCCGAACACCAGCCCGACGCAGTGGCAAACACTCACCATGCGCGGCATTTTCTGGAATCTGCAGGATGCTGGGCTGGTCGATTGGTTGCCAGTCTCGAACGCGGATCAAGCGCGGTTCCTGTCGGCCGCTCTACTCGAAGCTGCCAGCGCCATCGGCAAAAACGGCAAGGCTTGGGACGGCGAAAAGTGGCGCAAGTCTCGAGATAAATTCTTTACAAAAACCCCCCGCGGCTACACCTTCACCCGGGAAACCTGAACCCGCCCCAAATCCGGCTTTTTTTCTGAAATTCGGGCCGGAGAAACCCCGGAAAATGGCCCGAACATATCCGCAAGCCCTAGAGGTTTGCGGCAATAAGCAACAAGCACCCGCATCCCTCCAGGTGATTTTTAAACTCACTTCGATGGAGCGGCTATGCATCACCCGAAAGCACAACACGTCACGATTGGCGATGAAACGCTGATCCCCCAAGCAGCTGTTGCGCAGTTGCTCGGCTGCACGGTTCGCACTCTTGAGAATTGGCGGCAACGCCGGACCGGGCCGGCCTGGACACGGCTTGGTCATCGTGTTCTGTATCGCGAGCAAGCCCTGATGCAGTGGATCCGTTCGAAAGAGCAGCGCCCGGTCGCTGATGAGGCCGCGTGATGCGCGCGCCCGATTACATCTTGCCGATCCCACCCCATCGCTCAGGTATCTATCACCTGGTCGCCGATGGTCGCGTGGTCTATGTCGGCCAATCTCAAAACATGCTTAGCCGAGTCGCTTCGCATGACGTCATCAATTACACGGAAGCGCGTTTTTTCTTTTGCCCGGTCGCTGAGCTTAACGACCACGAAGAGGCACACATCAAGGCATTGCGCCCGCCGTACAACGCTGAGGGAGTCACGCGACCGTATCGGCCCCGGCCCCTACCCCATGAGGGAACCAAGCTGATAAACGACGTGGAGCGGCTGGCTTGGCTTCGCCGTGAACTGGCACGCACTGAAAACAAACTGGCAGCGCATGAGGCAGCCAGAAGGAGCGCCGCGTAATGGACGGCCCTATAAGGCAGCGCCCGCGCAAGGCGGGCACCGGAAAGACGCTGGGGAGCGGCACTTTCAGACCAAAGTTTACCACCCCGCCGTCATTCTGGCGAGGCTGGAACGGCCCGGCATCAATGGCCCCGCCAATTCATCGCAAACCACCGAAGCCAGCCAACACTTTCTGGCGGCCGGAGGTGAGGCGATGAGCGGTCACATTCAAATCCCCGCCGGCCTAGCTGATGCGGTTTCATCGCACGGCATGATCCCGCCGGATCTGGTCAAAGTCGACGACTGGACACCATGTGCCGGCATCGGCAAGCGCAAGGGCAACAAGGCCGGCCGGATAAAGCTGTTCGATGACCTCGAAGGCGCGATTATCTGGGACTGGACAGCCAATTGCGTTATCGACACCTGGCAGGCCCGCAAACCGGCCAACGAAGTCGAGCGCAAGCAATGGCAGGAGCGCATCGAAAAGGCACGGCAGGAAGCCGACGCAGAGCGCACCAGGAAGCGCG
>PXBU01000015.1 GCA_003566795.1 Puniceicoccaceae bacterium
ACAGGAGGGATTATGAAATTAGGTCGAAGAGAATTTATTAAACTTTCTGCTACGGCTACAGCCGTGACCGCTTTTGGCGGACTCGGGTTCAATCTGAAGCCGACAGTTGCAAAGGCGCAGCTGCTCAGGCTCGCCTGGGCCAAGGAAACCACGTCCGTCTGCTGCTACTGCTCAGTTGGATGCGGTGTGCTGGTTCACACCTCCAAGGAAGGTCAGGGCCGGGTCATCAATATCGAGGGCGATCCTGATCATCCCATCAACGAAGGCTCCCTCTGCGCCAAAGGAGCCGCTCTGTTCCAGGTGCCGGAAAACGAAAACCGCATGACCAAGGTGCTTTACCGCGCCGCCTACAGCGACAAATGGGTGGAAGCCCCCTGGGACTGGGCCCTGGACCGCATCGCCAAAAAGGTCAAGGAAGCCCGCGATGAAACATTCGTCACCACCAACGCCCAGGGCCAGACGGTCAACCGGACCGACGGCATAGCCCATGTCGGCTCCGCTGAAGTGGAAAACGAGGAGAACTGGTTCATGCAGGCGATGATGCGCTCCTTCGGCCTGGTGTATATAGAGCACCAGGCGCGTATCTGACACAGCGCCACTGTTGCGGCTCTGGCAGAGTCGTTCGGACGCGGTGCCATGACCAATCATTATAATGATCTCATGAACAGTGACTGTATTCTCATGATGGGTGCCAACCCGGCTGAAAACCATCCTATTTCTTTCAAATGGGTGATGAAGGCTAAGGAAAAGGGCGGAAAGATACTCAGTGTTGATCCACGCTACAACAGAAGTTCATCCAAGGCAGACCTGTTTGTCCCAATGCGTTCAGGCACTGATATCCCCATTCTTGGAGGCATGATCAAGTACATCCTGGACAATGAGCTTTACTTCAAGGACTATGTGGTCAATTATACCAACGCCAGTTTCCTGGTTAACCCTGACTTCGGGTTCAAGGACGGACTGTTCACCGGTTATGACGAGGCCACGGCATCCTATAAAAAGGACACCTGGACCTTCCAGATGGATGATCAGGGCATCCCCAAAAAGGATCCCAGCCTGAAGGACCCCAACTGCGTGTTCCAGCTCATGAAAAAGCACTTTGAGCGCTACACCATTGACATGGTCAATGATGTAGCAGGTTCGCCCAAGGACAAGCTGGAAGAATTCTACAAGACATACGCGGCCACCGGCGCCCCGGACAAGGCCGGGACCATCATGTATGCCATGGGCTGGACCCAGCATACTGTTGGCGTGCAGATCATCAGGGCCATGGCCATGATCCAGCTGCTGCTGGGCAATGTGGGTGTTGCCGGAGGCGGAGTCAACGCCCTGCGAGGCACATCCAATGTCCAGGGTTCCACAGACCAGGCCCTGCTGTTCCACATTATTCCAGCATACATGCCCACACCCAGGGCCAATCTGGCCACTCTGGACGACTACAACGCCACAACCCCCAAGAGCGCGGATCCCAAAAGCGCCAACTGGTGGCAGAACAGGCCCAAGTACATTTCCAGCCTGCTCAAGGCCATGTATCCGGAACAGGAACCCGCCACCAGCTACAACTACATGCCCAAGCTGGACCCTGGCCAGAACTGTTCCTGGCTGGTATTATTCGACCACATGCATCAGGGCAAGTTCAAAGGCTTTTTTGTATGGGGTCAGAACCCGGCCGCCAGCGGCGCCAACTCCACCAAGACCAGGGAAGCCCTGGCCGAACTGGACTGGCTGGTAGTGGTCAATGTGTTCGACAACGAGACCGCTTCTTTCTGGAAAGGACCAGGAGTGAATCCCGCCCAGACCAAGACCGAGGTCTTTGCCCTTCCTCCTGCCGTTTTCTGTGAAAAAGAAGGTTCGGTTTCCAACTCCGGTCGCTGGATCCAGTGGCGCTACCAGGGCCCCAAGCCTCCAGGACAGTGTGTCCGGGATGGAGACATTATGCTGGAGCTGTTCACCAGGGTCAGGGAGCTGTACAGGAAAGACGGAGGTGCTTTCCCGGATCCCATTCTTAATCTGAATCAGAAAGATATCGCCAGGGAGGGCATGAGATTTCCCGAACGATTCGATTCAAAGAAAGTGGCTAAACTTATGAACGGCTACTTTACCAGGGACAAGCAAATCGGCGAGACCACCTACAAGGCCGGGACCCAGGTGCCAAGCTTTGCCCTGCTCCAGGACGACGGCTCCACCGCCAGCGGCAACTGGCTGCACTGCGGAGCCTGGACCGAAGCAGGCAACAACATGGCCCGCAGGGATAAGACCCAGACAGACATGCAGGCCAATATCGGGCTTTTCCCCAACTGGTCCTTTGCCTGGCCAGTAAACAGGCGGGTTCTCTACAACCGGGCTTCGGTGGATCTCAATGGAAAGCCCTACGCGCCCGATAAAGCGGTCATTGAATGGGACGGCTCCAAATGGGTGGGCGACGTGCCTGACGGAGGATGGGCTCCAGGAGAACGCCATCCCTTCATCATGCGCTCCGAGGGTTACGGACAGTTCTTTGGTCCGGGCCTGGCCGACGGTCCATTCCCTGAGCACTACGAAGCCCTGGAATGTCCCTTTGAAGAACAGCCCTTCTCCCCGGTACTGCATAATCCCACAGCCCTGAAGTTTAAAGGTGAAGAGGAACAGCGGGCCAACTGCGATCCAAGGTATCCTTTTGTCGGCACCACCTACAGGGTGACCGAACACTGGCAGACCGGGATAATGACCCGCTGGCTGCCGTGGCTTCTGGAAACCATGCCCCAGAACTTTGCCGAAATTGATCCGGAGCTGGCCAGGCTGCGGGGCATCAACAACGGGGATAAGGTCATTGTGGAAAACATGCGCGGCGCCATTGAATGCGTGGCCATGGTTACTCCAAGACTGCAGCCCCTGGTATCCATGGGCGTGCAACTGCACACAGTGGGCACTACCTGGCATTTCGGATGGGTCCATCCCAAGGACGGCGGTGACTCAGCCAACCTGCTGACCCCGTCGGTGGGCGATCCCAATACCGGAATACCGGAAACCAAGACCTTTATGGTCAATATCCGCAAAAAATAAGGAGGTCTGATTCATGGAAGGTAAAGGATTCTTTATAGATTTAACCAAATGTACGGCCTGCCGGGGATGCCAGGTTGCCTGCAAGCAATGGCATAAACTGCCGGCCGAGGAAACATATAATTGGGGTTCATACCAGAATCCCAAAGATCTCTCCTTTCTCACCTACAAACTGGTGCGTATGGAAGAAGTCGTTGAAAACGGTAAAGTTACCGACTGGCTGTTCATGCCGGACCAGTGCCGCCACTGCATCAACCCTCCCTGCAAGATGGTCGGGGATATGGACGATGAAAAGGCCATCCTGCAGGACTTTGAAACCGGCGCGGTACTGTTCACGGCCAGGACCAAGAATCTCTTCTTCGAAGAGATCCGTGATTCCTGTCCTTACGACATCCCCAGGGTGCACGAGGAGACCAACGTCCAG
>PXBU01000098.1 GCA_003566795.1 Puniceicoccaceae bacterium
GGGGGACAGAAACCAACGTCCTAATGCGAGGTTTTTAGAACGCCGTTTGTTTTGTGTCGAGTAAATATTGGAAAGATGTTTAAGATTTTGGAGTCGAAACGGGTTCCCCGTTCCGCTACTTGTATTTCGGGAATCGAAACGGGTTCCGCGTTCCGCTACTTGTATTGCGGGACCCAATGGGGGTTCGTAAATACGTATATTTGGATGGTGCTTCCGAAGCCCGACCGCTGCGCCGCAGCATAATCCAGAAACTGCTCATCGACGGAGCACAATAAACTTATCATTGTTTTCGAGTGTCCACATCTTGTTTCGGTCGGGATTGATGTGTTTGCCGCTGGTGGTTTGGTTGGCCTTGGCGGTCTTAAATATTCCCAGTGCGATTTCATTGTAGTCACGGGATAGCCTCTGCACTTGGTGGAAGGCAATGGAGTCGCCGACCGCCAATCCATAGCGCTCAAAATCGCGAAAGGTGATTTCGGTATCGCCGGAATTAAAGAGTTCCTGAAACACCGCATTCAATTCGCGTCGCAGCGATACTTCGACCAGCATGAAGCCCAGCACATGCGGGGTCAGCAAATACTCGCAACCACTACCGGAGATGAGTCCGACATTCAATTCATCCAGCAACTCCAATATGACGCGCGGCTTGCGGGAGCTCTGCGCCAGTTGAGCCTGCAAAATGGTATGCGCTACCAACGTCCTGGCATCCGCATCTTCATCCGAAGAGCTTCCCTCGCTGCTCAAACAGACCACGGTATCGAATGATTCCGGATTCAGGGCGGCCAGATTTTCCGGAATGGTATAGTCGATGAGCTTATGCACCACTTTGGTGCGCTGCAAAGTCGAGCCGTGGGCATCGATTTGCTGCTGACGAGTTTCTACCGGCATCCGACTGGCAATCGTGATGTCGAACCTCTGGTTCAAATAAGACTCATATTCTTCCAACAAATCGGGCATACGGCGCGACCAGCCAAGAACTAGCAATTTCTCATCATCCCGCTTCAACTTTTCCAGTGATTCTCCCGGTTCTGGCCAGGGCTTGATCGCAGCATCGTTCAAAGTATCCAGATCTCCCCAGTGATCAGCAATATACACGATTTTATCCTCGCGGGAAAAACAGTAGTCGGCGGGAGGATTTAACAGGGGTGTGATACGGCGTTCGCTTTCACGGGTAACTCCGATGACCAGCGCAGACGCAGCCTTTTGGGCAAATCCCCAGAAGCTCTTGCCGATCTGACCCGGCTTTACATCGCGAATATACAGCTCGTTTCCGGCCCCCATCGACAGTAATTCGCGGTAAATATCACTGATGTACGGATGCCGCGTCATCTGCGCCACCATGCGACTGATCACTTCGTCGCTGGCCACCACTTCGATCGGACCTTGATAACACTGTAAAACCGTCGTAATTTTACGGGCGTCATACAATTCGGCCACTAAAAGTGGTGGCGGTAATTTTTCCTCCGAAAGCCGGAGACTGTGATCGATCGATAAAACCGCCTTGACCGTTGCGTCGTCGGAGCGTGACACGGCATCCTCTGAGCTGCGGTCGAGGGCTGGCAAGAGGATTGCACTGGAACGCAGGTAGTCCACCCGCATTAAATGATCGAGCCTCAGGGGAGTTCCCGAACGCAAGACGACCCGGTTGGACTTCCAGTCCGGGCCAATAAAATTCTTTAATTCCAGTGAATGCCGGGGGCTGACTTCTTCAACCAAGAGCACCAGTTTCAGGCGTCTGGCGCCCACCCGGCGCAGAAATCGCCCGACCCGGCCCTCGGATATCAGAAACTTGCCCACCATCCACGGGGTGCGGTTGTTCCAACCCAAAAGAATAACATGTTTATTGGCGCTGATCGGGGTCAAGCCCATCTCCAGACGGCGAATCTTTTCATTCAGGCCCTGAGTGAGAATCGCCACCAGCACGCCCATGAATAATACATAGCCCGCAACGGTAACAACGGTCGAAACCATCCTTAGCAAATAGCCATCATCGTCGCCTAAATACCCCGGATCCGAAAGACGCAGAAAGGCCCACCAGACACCTTCGAAAGGATTGGAAAATGCCTGCTCCGATCCCAGCGCCGCCAGATAGCCCAGCAAGCCCATCAAAAACGAAACCACTGCGATGACAAAGGCCGCCACTCCCAATCGCCCCAACGTGCCGCTCAACAACAGTGCTTCCAGAAAGTTCTGAACCCGGTTGCGAAAGGGGCGAATCACCATCCGCGGCAGGTGCAGCGGGTTGATCGAAAAAAAAGTAGATTTACGGCGGCGTTTGGTTTTCAACAGCGCCTAGTCTTGCGCAACGCGCGTACAATGCAAGCAAGACCACAACTGATGGAGACCATCATCGATGCTAGGTCTTAAGCATTAGGTTACCTGATCGGTGATGCCTGCTAGAATCAAGAGGCTTCTAATGGCCTGTGAGCGCTTTCGAGAGAGTATTACGGCTTGCAGGTTCTACTTTGCGAATATTTTGCAATTAGGTATTTTTATAATCCTGTCGTTTGTATCATCCTTGATGTGAATGGCACCCGCGTGGTGGACCTCGCTCCCGAGGGCTCCGGTGCGGACCGCAGCGGCACCATCACCCTCAGCCCCGGGGCGCATACCCTCCGCGTGCGTGTTTTCGACGCCAGCGGCCCGGCGGATTTGACCCTCGATTACTCCGGCCCCGGCTTCCTCCGCGAGCCAATTCCGGCGAGTGCCTTTCCGCGACTGGCCGACCTCCCGCTGACCGTGGCGACCGATCCCGACGATGGCGATGTCAACGGTATCCCTCTCATCGGCGACAGTAGTGTGACCTTGCCCTCTACTGCCCGCGTCTCCCTTCCCCGTGCACGTGACGTAGCGTTACATTATGATGGACTGCATTCCTTTCTCCGTACTCTGTCGCAAGACCGCGCGACCGATACCTTTACCCTAACTGTAGTCGATGCGGCCGGAGCCAGTGCTGAAGTAACCGTAAACGCGGATTGGCCGATTTATACTGGGAACTTCCTGCAATACACCGACAGTCGTTTTACCCCGCATTTGGGGCCAAGAACCGTTCAGATCATCAACAATTACCGATTCCCAGTCCCCATGATCACGTATATCGAGCATCGGGAAACCGGTGACGTCTTTGGGCACAGCCAGCATGAGCTGGCAAGCGGGCACGTCCTTCACCTGGATTTTGAGATACCGGAAGGGGTTGATATCGGCGATCAACATTTCTACGACCTTTACGATCTCCACATCGACACCTTGGATGGCGACCCCATCTACTACGGCTCCAGCTACCACGATGTGCAATTGGATCGTCTCTATTCTACCGCCACGGAATCCTTCTTTCGATTTCGAGGCGCGATCAGCCCGCATTGGCCTTACCGGGTGGAAACGGTTCGCGGCACCACCTTGTATCGAAGCGGTTTCCACAGGGTCGTCACGAATTACGGGGGCATTGCACAAGTATTTCGAC